>JALTTZ010000060.1 GCA_027047855.1 Nitrososphaeria archaeon | reverse complement strand
GGAAACATTGAATATCCTTTAGATACTTGCCAGTTAGTAGCAGCCGCAGGGGCAAACTACGTAGCAAGATGGACAGTCACCCATTTTAAGCAACTTAAAGAATCATTTAAGAAAGCTTTGAAGAAAGAGGGTTTCAGATTCATTGAAATAGTTGCACAGTGTACCTCGAGAGTAACCAATCGGATGAAGGTATCACCGGGGGAGTATATGAAATCTCTCCTTCAGAAATCGATTCCTATAGAGAAAGTAAATAATGTTGGAGATAATAGGGATAGGATCATTGTTGGGGAATATGTAGACCTTAACAAAAAAGGTTATCTGGAACTTCTGAAAGAGGTGTATAAAATTGCCTAGGCTTTCTATAGTTGGATTAGGAGGTCAAGGAATAGCTCTACTTGGCCTTGTCATAGGAACCGCTGCAACCTTGTCTGGCAAATATGCATCTGTACACTCTAGTTATGGGGCTGAGGTCAGGGGTGGAAGGGTTGAGACAAGAATAATAATTTCGGACAAGCCAATATTGAATCCATATACAGATAATATAGAAATTTATTTCTTATTGCATAAAGTTGGATGGAGATCCGTCATACCAAAGACAGATGAAGTAAAGATAGTTTACGCCGATAAAGACCTCGCTATACCCGATGAGGAACCAAAGGTCAATATAAAGTTCCTACCGCTGAATGATGTCTCGATAAAGAATAGAGTGCCAATAAACATGGTTACTTTAGGTTATTTGATAAAAATGGGCGTAGTTAATTACGATGCATGTATTGAAGCTTTGAAAAATAGAGGGATATTTAGTGAATCCAATATAAAGGCAATAAATATAGGAAGTAATATTTGATTGATGCTTTTTCATTTTGGAAAGTTTGAAACTTATATAATTATCACTCATATTAATTTGATGATTATGAAAATGAGAGATGACATGGAGAACGATCATTCCGAACATGGAAAACACTCTGAACATGTAGAGATGGCGGAACACAAGAATATAGAGCACGAAGAACATAAAGAACACAAGAAACACGATGAACACTCCGTGCATATGGATCATGCAGGAGAAAGTCACCACGAGATGATGATAAAAGATTATCGAAAGAGATTTGCCATATCAATGTTACTTACCATACCTATACTGATGCTCGACCCTACCTTGCAGGAATTTTTTGGATTTAAGTTTCTACCAATTGTATGGAAACCCACCATATTCGTCTTATCATCATTAATTTATCTCTATGGAGGAAAGCCATTCCTTCTTGGGTTCATAGATGAAATAAGTAAACGCAAACCAGGTATGATGGTTCTTATTAGTGTAGCAATATCGGTGGCATACGCCTACAGCATAATGATACTCGTCTATCCGATAGGGGAGCCATTCTTCTGGGAGTTAGCCACACTAATAGACATAATGCTACTTGGACACTGGATCGAGATGAAAGCTATCCTCGGGGCCTCCCGAGCCCTTGAGAAGATGGTAAAACTGCTACCATCCAAAGCAACAAAGGTGTTAGAGGACGGTAGTTTAATCGAAGTCTCTGTCGAAGAATTAAAACCGGGAGACATAGTTCTAATTAGACCGGGAGAAAGGATTCCTGTGGATGGCGTTGTCATAGATGGTAAAAGCAACGTAGATGAGTCTATATTAACTGGTGAATCACTTCCCCAGTCTAAGGAGAAGGGATCTAAAGTAATCGCTGGATCCATCAATATGGATGGCTCGTTACAAGTAAAGGTGATGAAGACAGGGAAGGAGACGTATGTATCACAGGTAATCGAACTTGTCAAGGAGGTTCAAGAAGCAAGATCGAGAACACAAGATTTGGCCGACAAAGCAGCTTTCTACCTAACTTTAATAGCGATATTCGGAGGAGTATTTACTCTAATATCATGGATTCTTCTAGGCGGAGAACTAAACTTCGCCATGGAACGAGCAGTTACAGTTATGGTCATCGCTTGCCCCCATGCACTCGGACTCGCCATACCATTGGCAGTAGCTGTATCCACCTCATTAGCAGCCAAGAAAGGATTCCTTATAAGAGAGAGGGATGCATTCGAAAGAACAAGACTCATAGATACAATAGTATTCGATAAAACGGGGACACTAACTAAGGGTGAATTCGGTGTAACAGACGTAGTTCCTCTGGCCGATATAAAAGAAGAGGAGGTATTACAATTAGCTGCATCTGTCGAGAAGATGTCCGAACACCCCATAGCTAAGGCCATAGTTAGACATGCTACAAACAAGGGACTGAAGCTATTAGAAGCAGATAATTTTACAGCTATGCCAGGAATAGGGGTAAAGGCAAAGGTCGGTGATAAAGAAGTGGCACTAGTAAGCCCGAACTATATGAAAGAGAAAGGCTTCACGGATTACATAGAGAAATTACCTGAGAAGATAATCAGTAACAAAACAGTTATATATGTAATGGTTGATGAAAAACCTGTAGGTGCCATAGCTCTCGGAGATATAATAAGGGAAGAGTCTTATGAAGCGGTCAAGAAACTAAAAGAAATGGGTCTAAAAGTCATAATGCTTACTGGAGACAACAAGAATGTGGCAAGCTATGTAAGCAAGGAACTCGGTATAGATGAATATTTTGCAGAGCTATTGCCCCACCAGAAAGTCGAGGCCATAAGAGAGCTTCAGCAAAGAGGCCTAAAAGTAGCGATGGTTGGAGACGGGATAAACGATGCACCAGCCCTTATTCAAGCGGACGTGGGTATCGCTATAGGCGCAGGAACCGACATAGCCATAGAGTCGGCAGACATAATACTAGTCAGAAACGACCCTAGAGATATAGTTGATGTTATTAGGCTTTCAAGGAAGAGTTACAGAAAGATGATCGAGAACCTTATATGGGCAACTGGGTATAACTCCTTCGCCATACCGCTAGCTGCTGGAATACTGGTGAATTATGGGATAATATTAACTCCTGCAATAGGAGCTGCACTAATGTCACTAAGCACCGTAATAGTAGCAATAAATGCAAAATTACTAAAACTCTAGATCTAAAAACCTCCCATTCTATTTTTTCTACTTGTTATAAATATTGCAAAGTCTGGGCAGTAATTCTCACACAATTTGCACCCGATACACTTAGATGCATCAGTAACATCTACCACTCGATGCCCATAAGAATTTTGCTTTTGCGATAAAAATAGTATTTTCTTGGGGCAGAAATCTATGCATATTTGACATCCCTTACACTGTTCAATTAGTATGTGAATTTGATACGACATGCTAAAAAATTAGTTATTAGGCGAGTAAATTAAGTTCTAGTCTAAATCAATTGTCTAACAATAATATCAGCGGTATATTCAATTATTCCGTAAATACATCATTTTTTTGGTGATATGTAGTTGCAGGTCCTTACTGGCGCCGAGATCCTAACCAAGTGTATGGTTCAGGAGGGAATTAAATATGTTTTCGGAGTCCCCGGTGGCGAACTAACCCCTCTCCTCGATGCCTTGCGTAAAGAAGCCGGCATAGAGTTTATTCTTACTCGACATGAGCAAGCGGCGGCCCATATGGCCGATGCATACTACCGCCTTACAGGTGAACTCTCTGCATGCATGGGAACCGTTGGACCAGGTGCCGCCGACCTAGTACCAGGAGTATACCCGGCATATGCTGATGGCATACCTATGATAGTCATAACCGCACAACACCAGTTATGGAAATCGTATCCATCTCATGCAAGTATGCAAGAATTAGATCAGTATCAGCTCTTTAAAGCTGTTACTAAGTGGAATGTGGTCGTGAATGATGTGTCTCGAATACCTGAACTCTTCCATAGAGCTGTGAGAAATGCTTTGAAAGGGAGGATGGGGCCAGTGCATCTAGATATTCCAGTAGACATCCTCTTCAAGAAACATGAAGTGCTTAATATTGATCTTTTCATTCCGCAGCGTTATAGATATAGGGCGCTTGTGAAGCCTGTTGGAGACCTAGATGCGATAAAGAGAGCTGCAAGGATGTTGGTTGAGGCTGAGAATCCAGTTATACATGCCGGTGGAGGTGCTCTATGGTCAGGGGCCTATGAGGAAATAAGAGAGCTAGCCGAGTATCTATCCATACCCGTGGTGCCCAGCATGATAGCTAGAGGGATTCTCCCAGAGGATCATCCCCTTTATTTTGTTCCTGGAAACATGGTATCAATGATGGTTCAAGCTAATGCAGACTTGGTTCTAGTTGTGGGATGTAGGATAGGCGATCTAGACTTTTGGGGCAGACCCCCTGCATGGGGGGAACCCAACGAACAAAAGATAATCCAGATTGATATAGACCCGGAGAATATAGCCCTCAACAGATTGGTTGACTTGGCCATCATAGGAGATGCTAAACAGACTCTCAGACTGTTAATAGATGAAGTTAAGAAACTTACCGATAGACGACAAAAGGACTTTTCAACTTATAAAAACATGGAAAAAGAGTGGATGAGAGAATTTGAAAAGATGGCTCTCGAGGATTGGGGAGGCATACATCCATTGAGAGCAGTATATGAAGTAAGACGCTTCTTCCCTAAAAACTCTATCGTTGTGTTGGATGGTGGAAACGTACCTGTATGGGCCCATTACCTAAACAGAATATATGAACCAAGAACCCTCCTTTGGGCCGGCGACTCTGGACACCTAGGCACAGGCTTGCCATATGCCATTGCAGCAAAACTCGCTAAGCCAGAGAAAGACGTGTATCTATTAACGGGAGATGGTTCCTTCATGTTTAACATCCAAGAAATGGAGACTGCTTCAAGACTAGGAACTAAGATACACGTAATAATTTTAAATGACCAAGCCTACGGAATGATAAGAGGAGTTCAGAAACTCCTGTACCAAGAAAAGTATTATGGAGTTGACTTCACTGATGTTAATTATGCCAAAGTAGCAGAGGCTATGGGATGGTTCGGTGTTCGGGTTGAGGAACCCGAGAAGATACGGGATGCCCTAGAAGAGGCCTACAAACAGAAAAAACCGGCTTTGATAGACATCATAACGCCTAAAGAGCTAAGTATAGAACCTCCTGACCTAAGCATATTGGGGGAACTGTGGATGGAGGGGGTGGAATTCCCCGAGTAACCTCTCATTTAACGCTACTTTTAATCCTTTTTCCTTTTTTACCGTCGAAATATAGGTAATAATCGGGTTTTCCTAGTTATAACTAATATTAATAACAACGCGGTAACCAAGATATATAGCGATACTGTTCCAATACCCATAGCTGATGTTTTATATGATAAGGAGATACCATCAACAGCAGCCTCTACGTATATAGTTATGGATGGAAAAGGAGATGTAATCGAGCTCACATAAGTTTTCTCTCCCAACGTTGGCTTAACCGGCTTCCCATTAATATGTACTTCACCTTCAATAGGTGCATTCTCATACTCGGAAAATATCTCGATAATTACATTGTATGTAAAGGGAATTGTGGAGTCTACATTAACCCTCAGAGACAATTTATCAAATATGATGTCCACCGAGTTCGACTTAAAACTTCTTAACCCATATAGTTCGTCCTCAATACTCTCAACAGTATATGTATATGAACCCACTGAAGACTGCCGCAGTGGTTCACTCAAGTATACTGTACCTACAAAAGGCTTCCCATCATATGCATAATAACCATTTATGTCCAATTCAGCTTCCCCGCCCACCTCAACTCTCATATATTTAGGCTGAAGTTCAATAATAACTTGATCAAATATGACTGAGACCGTGTTTGAAGTATAGACCGTCAACCCATATTTAACATCTTTGATATCTTTTACCGTGTACGTATAAAGACCAACATTCTCATGGACTAAGCTATCATTCAATAAAATTTTCCCCTCGAATACCGTCCCGTCATATGCATAAACCGCATAAATATCAATGGGAGCTGAGGTACCCACATCAACCCTCTCCTTACTTGTGGATAGGGTGATATTTACCAAATCAAAGATTACGTATATGGTGTTAGACTCAAATGATGATAATCCATACAGGTGGTCATTCACCGATAGTACAGAATACCAGTATTTTCCAACAGCATTATGAACCAAAGAATCATTAAATATTACGGTTCCTTGGAAAGGTGTATTATCGTATGCATAATATCCCTCATAATTTATTTTAGCTTCTTCACCAACATTAATTCTCTCATCCTCAACAGATAGCATTAATACAATTTTATCAAATATGAGTTTTACACCATTGGCCTCGAAGACGGATAAGCCATATGTGTTATCCACTATTTTTTTGACTCGATATGCATATAGTCCGGGACTATCCTTGACAAGCGAATCATTTAAGATTATTTCCCCATCAAACGGGGATGAGTCATATAGGTAATATGCACGTACACCTAAATCTGCTTTATAACCTACTGGATACCTATCCCTGAGTGGCCAGAGCTCGATGTGAACCTTATCAAAGACTATTTGGAATTCTCCACCCACATATACAGATAGACCATACTTTAAATCGATTATCCCAGTCACCATAAACCCGTACTTACCAACCGTAGTTTTTACTGTGGAATCATTTAAGTAATAGTGACCTTCGAAAGGAGACATATCATACTCGTAATACAAATTTAGTATACTGGTGATATTTGTTCCGATATCCACCCTACCATCTAAGTCGGCGACCTCGATGACCACTCTATCAAATATTACATAATCGGAGTTGGAGGTGAATACAGTTAATCCATATTTATTGTCTATAATCTGGGAAGTGGTATACCAATATAGCCCCACTGAGTCTTGAGTCAGAGATTCATTAAATATAATCTGTCCATTGAATGGTGAACCATCAAACTCATAATAAGCATCCAACTGGGGGGAAGCGGAAGACCCCACATCAATCCTCCTTGATTGGAAATTGATATTGATCACAACTCTATCAAAGATGATCTGAGGGGTCACAAACTGAGTCGCTAGATTATCTGTGAGTACAAACCTAAAAATACCTGCGACATTAGATGTGAATGGTAAGTCTACCCATCCAGTGCTGTTGGTTACATAAGTAGTCCCATTTATATCAACCGGCTTATTAACATAGGCCTGTCCAGAGGAATAATTAATAAAATGCATAAAGACATGTTGGGAAGACCCCACATCAGCTCTACTATCGCTGACCACATATCTATCCAGAGCATACAAATAATTCTGAATATAGATAGACCGTGATAATACGTTGTTAGTCTCATCTCGCTCTATTATTGTGTCATTGGGATCTACAACCACCCTGACTGAATGGGTTCCTCCACTCAAATTTCCTACATTAAAGCTTATGTGAACAACACCATTTCTAGACAATGTAGAGGAATAGGTCTTGGTGTTCCACAATACATTATCCAAGTATAATGAGGTATCAAACTGTTGAACTGGCCCCCCTAGATTCCTAATTTCCACATTCAAGACGTATCCACTTATTGTCTTTGACCATGTTATATTGGTTACAAGTAAGTCAGGAATTCCGTTCTCGATCTCTACAATAGCATATGAGCCAGATAGTGAAACCACTTTAACATAGAAGTCGTGGTTCAGATTTATGTAGACATCTCCGGCAACTAGGTAAGCATCATTTAGGCTCGGCGTCTGAGAATTACTATCATAAACATCGATTATCCCTCCTCCCGAGGCCTTAGATTCATTAACCATGGATATTATTACTCCCTCGTTGGGCAGACTCGTGTCGGTCCCAATTTTTCTCCTATATTCAATCATATAATATATGTTGCCGACAGGTATTTTCGCCGCCAAGATCGTGCCAGTATTTTCAAGTGGATATAACCTGAAAGAGGCAAACATATCTCTATTGATTACTGTTATATTCTGTTGGGGTATCCATCCGAGCCAGATTTTTTCTGGAGCCATGAGACTAGAGGGAGGGGATAACCATGAACCTGAGGCCATAAGGCTCCAGACACCCACGAACTCCTCTTGTCCACTGTAATCATAGAGGTCTGGTAATTCCAAATTATGTCCCAACTCGTGAGCCACGACACCCACCGGATCCTTTTCTGCAACTATCACTATTCCCAATTGGACGCCTCCATCGTAAGAGAAATACCATTTACCTATTGAAGCTTTGCTCCATAGGTCATTGGGGTCACCACTGGCGGCCTGGTCATTACCAGCATGGACTAGGAGAACTGAATCATACTTGGTGAAGTTTATATAAGGGTCAGCCGCACTTAATGAATCATAGACGTATTCCTGCCAATTAACGTCCTTCTGCGACCCCGAATCCTGCCCATAATATTCCCTAGTGTTATTTAGTTGCAACCATGTGTTCAGATACCAGATGTCGAGCCAGAACTGGTTATACGAAACCTCTTTGTAAAACTGATCTACGCTAGATACATTATTTAAGATATCTTGTATGTTTGTTTGATTCCCATAATTCGAGAACTCAATGAACAGTACCAAAACAGTATGTTTGCCTATCTTTGGTGAAGGAAGAGTAAATAAATAGTTATGCTGTCCGGATCCAAGCAGAGCATCCTCATTAATTAAGTATCCCAACTTAGGGGGAATACTTGCCTTCACCTCGAGAGAAGGATATAATAGGACCATAACCATTATGAAAAATATTAACCCAGATATTTTCCTCATAACTAATCAACTGCGTTATATTTAGCCATATTAATAAAGAGAATCAATATGCAGTATATAAAACAAGGTAATTAGAAAACCCAGACACACTCATGACTATATACCTCCTCTACAATCACTTTATTTTGCCTAAGGTTATTTAGGATTATTGGTGGATATAAATGAATATAGATAAGTTTGATCAGATCGGATTGGTGGTTAAGAATATAAACGACAAGATTGGAGAATTGGAGAAACTAGGCTTAGGTCCATTCACTACACTAGAATTAAAGGATTTAGAGATAAAGTACAGGGGAACTACTAGGAATATATCTATGAAATTGGCCTTTACGCATATTGGGGACACTCAGTTAGAATTAATAGAGGCGGAGGGAGAATGCTTCTATACAGAGTTTCTCAAGAACTCTGGTGTAGGTATAAACCACTTAGGGGTGTATGTAAAGGACTTGGATAATGAGGTGTCCGGCTTTATAAATAGGGGAATCCAAATAATCCAGGAAGGAGAGATAATGGGTGTTAGATGGGTATATCTTGACACTATAGATATATTTGGATTTGTATTGGAACTTATCGAGATATCATAAAAGCCAGTAGCAAGAACTCAAATTGGCACTAGAATTTTGAAATATCCGGACCTATCGATGGAAGGGCTTATACCATTTATAGACTTTATGCTGAGTCTCGTTATACAAGTTATTGAGTATATCTATTAGATTTTCTTCACCAAAAAGTTGGGCTACTTCAAAGAGGCCCACCGGCGAATTAACTCCTAGTATGTATATATCGTCTATTCTGGATTTGTCTGCCACCCCTTCTTCAACAAGTCTGTAGGCTTCGTTTATTACCACTGCCACGGTCCTAGTTGGATCTAGTGGTTCTCCCTCGGGGACTATAGCGTGATCGGCCTTCCATTCATAAAAGCCTCTTCCGCTCTTCTTACCCAACCACCCAACTCGAATCTTCTCCTCCAATAGTGCCGATGGATAGTTATACCTATCTCCATATGCTTCCCTAAGGTTGTCAAGGATTCTTTTCACAGTATCCAAACCAATAAGATCCATTGCCTCAACCACTCCATATGGAACCCCTAGGTTTTTTATTCCTGAATCCAAGTCCTCGGGTTTAGCCCCACTGCTTAATCTTATTAGTGCATCTACGAAAGCAACATATAAGAGGCGATTTAGAACCAGACCCCTACATTCCTTATCAAGTAGAATAGGCTTCTTACCTATCGCCATACCCGTATCTATTATTTGGTCAATAACTGAGTCGTCCGTCTCCGGACCACCAACAACTTCCAGGAGCTTCATTACTAGCGGGGGGTTTGAGAAGTGCATCGAGGCTAATCGCTCCTTATTCTCCATGTGAGAAGCAATCTCAGATACTTTGTAACTACTTGTGTTTGTGGCAAATACTGTATCCTCTCCAACATATTTCTCTATATCGTGGAAGAGCCTGCGTTTAATATATAAATCCTCGACCACAGCCTCAAAAACGAAGTCGGCATCCTCCGAATTATGGATCTCAGTTGTATACTGGATATTTTCTATTGTATCCGGATTTATTTCGGTGAATTCCTTATTTCGAGTTAAACTCAAATGCCTCTTCCGAGCCCTTTCCAAAGAAGTTTCAGATATATCGAAGAGGATCACTTTATAACCATGAGAGGCAAAAAGTAGAGCTATGTCAGTACCCATTAAACCGGCGCCAGCCAAAAATACAGTCTCTCCACTCATCAAAAAAACTTCATCTATTCCTATATTTAAGAGATTACAAACCAATTGAAGTTATATATCAGTTATATATCTATTGATGGGTGTCATATATATGGTTTATAGTGTAATTCTAGTTCCATTATTTGCCGCTCTCGCTCCGTCGAACAATGTACTCGGATATATCAATAACCTCTATGTCCCCTCCACTCTCACTAGTCAACATTATTTTACAATATGGACATGCCGTTAGTACAATATCTGCACCAGTAGCCTTGGCCTCCTCCATCCTGATTTTACTGATTCTTTCGCCTCGTTTTATTTCGAAGAATAGATGGCCGCCACCGCCGCCACAGCAGAAGCTATTCATCCTAGATCTAGGCATCTCTTTGAAGTGGTCTCCAGCGAGTTTACTTATAACTTTTCGGGGTGGTTCCACTATACCGTTCCATCGGCCCAAATAACATGGATCATGATAAGTGACTATGGAAGAGTCTCCCTTCCTGATCCCAACCCTAC
>JALTTZ010000059.1:10282-10913 GCA_027047855.1 Nitrososphaeria archaeon | reverse complement strand
GTATTTATATTCATTATTGATGTGTTGGCGCCAAAGTATCCATTGAGTGATTGGGTTCCCTATAAAGTTTTCTTTGCTACGGTGCCCTTTGTATTAGTTCTCTTCTATTTCATGGTTGTTCCTTATTATGTTCCAGTCGCTAGTCCACTAAAATTCATGGTAGACTATTTGGCTTTCAACTTCTTCAATGCTGCCAAAGGGCTTGAACCATCGATCGCAGTTGCTATACTTTTGTTCATAGTCTTTCTTCCTGGGGCTATAGTTCATTTTAAGCGGAGTAGAGAGACAAGTGGTATGAGCAGAGAAATAGTTAATTTCTTAAGAGACTTAGTTGAAGCAAGGAAGACTGGTTTAAGCCCGGAGAGATGTATTGAAACGTTGGCTGAACGCGATTATGGGGCTTTCTCCAAAAAGCTTCGTAAGATAGCCAACAAATTGAGATGGGGCGTGCCGCTAAGCAAAATCTTGCATGACGAGATAAAGGAGTCTCGCAATTGGTTCATAACTACGAACTTATTCTTGTTGATTGATTCGATAGATGTCGGTGGCGGGACTCCCGAAGCGTTGGAGGCATTGGCTTCATTTGGTGAGGAAATATTGCTTTTGGAGGAGGAAAAGAAGAAGAGTGTGA
>JALTTZ010000059.1:0-10272 GCA_027047855.1 Nitrososphaeria archaeon | reverse complement strand
ATCCCGTATTTGGGTGGTTTAATAACGCTTTTTACTGCTTCTGTATTCTTGGCGTATGTTCAGAATCTTGCGGGTCTGGCAAAATTTGCTTTCAATTATGCTAGCTTTGCGAAATTATTCTTGCCACCCATTGTTTTGAATACGGTTTTGGCAGGTTTGGTGGCAGGTAAGACCTCTGGTGAAAAGGTTTCGGCTGGTTTTTTGCATTCAGCTGTATTGGCTATCTTGACTTTAGTTGTGCTAGCGCTGCAACCATTCTTTGTAAAGATGTTGATGATTGGTGTTTAGTATATGATGAATAAACGTCCTGGAATTTCTGAAGTCATATCGACAATTATCATTATTAGTGCCATGTTGTTGATAGCGGTAACCACACTTATAATTGCGAATAATATGTTTAATTATCAGTCTCAGAATGTAGAGTTTGAGCAAGCGAAAAATAATATGGTTAATTTGGCGAGTATAATTGAGGGGATCTCAGGTAAAGTAGGTGCTTCGGGATATGTGAGGTTCAATACCGTCTCGGGAGGCCCCGAATATATAGCTAATGCTGGAGATGTATTATTGATTGTGGGTAATGGGACTTACAATGTCACGGTCTTTCAGTCCACTTATGATATTGTTCGCTATAGGGGAGGCTCTTTAGTAGGTGTAAGTGGTCTACAGATGTTGAGGGGTACATTGAATGAAATCATACTGAACAACCAGTATCCTTTGGGTGCGGTGTATTTAACTCAAGAGAATGGAGCCTATATTGTGATGAATTTCTCGAGAATAAATGTTGTGAAGATGGGTGTCTACAATTTCACTAGGGGAATAAATATTACTGATTATAGTGTTATGTATGAGGCTCTTAATTTGATTGAGATTCATTATATAAGGTTGGTTGCGGGGAGTTTTTCGGGAAGCGGGGCTATAAATATGGTGGCTCGAACAATTAACGTTACGACTACATATAAACCCCTTAATACGACAGGCCAAGTTTACATTTACTTTAATAAGTCAAGTCAATTGATAAATGTTGATCCTAATTATAACACGGTTATAATATTTATAGTGTCGACCGTAGAAATAGATATGTTTGGTGGTTGAGTTGCCTCAAGTAGCTATTCCTCATGTTATAGGGACTGCGATCTTAATAGGCTTGATAGGAGTGGTAGTTCTCTATTCTAACAATATACAGTATTCCGCTTTCCTTGAGGCCACTAGAGAGAGTTTGAATGAGGTAGCGGGTTATGTGGCTGCTGAGTTGGTCACTAAATATAGTTTGGTCTCGGTTGAGTCTTGGAATCAGACTGTTTATAAAGTCCTCAATATTCCAACGAGCATAAATAAGAAGGGATATTCAATTATAATATATAATGATAGTGGGGTTCTCAAAGTAGTTACTTTTTTGGATGAGAATCCCAATATCAATGCTTCTGTTATTCTTGGTTTGTACGGTGAAGTGAGATTGTTTGATACTGGCACCATTATTATTGATGGTTCTAATCATATTGAAACAGTTGATAGACTATATAGTGGTGTCAAGAAACCAGTTGTTATTGTTAAGAAGGTGGGAAACAATATATTTATTGGGTTGGGTAAGTTGACGGTGGTGGGTTAGATGCATCCGATATATGAATACATAGTTACCATTTTGGTTATTTCGTTAGTTTTGAGTTTCTCTTTCTATACTGTTAATGTAACGACTAAGTCGCAGCTATTGCTTGCTAAGGAGGAACAGTTAAATACAATTGCAAATAACCTTTTTAATAAGATATTCTTTTCCCCCGGATACCCTGTCGATTGGGGTTCAAATATTTATATTAATGAATCTAATCTCCTTGGTTTTGGATTGGCTGCTATAGCTAGGGAGCCATACTCTCTGGATATTGATAAAATATTAAGGCTATATGAAACTACCGGGAATACTACGAATCCGTTGTATATACCGCCTTCAACTGTGGGGAGGGTTTTGGGTATATATAGTGACGGATATTGGAAGTATGGTTTCAGTATTAAAATTGTTACTGCATTAAATATAACTATTACTCCGGGTGATCCGTCGGCCTCGCCACCTAGTAAATTTTATATACGAGTAAGTGACTACGAGGGGAGGCCGGCAACAAATGCCTATGTAAGGGGGGTGCTTTTCGCGGTTTACGCTATTGGTGGGCAAGTAAATGTAAACTTCGATATTATTAAGGTATCTGCCTACAATATAACTGACATAACTGGCTCCACTATCCTAAATTTTGATGTGAGCAGTATACCAACCCAAAGGGCCGCGTATTTGGTTATAGTGACAGCTAGGTATTATGGATTGCAGTCTCAAGCCATGTATACCAAAGGTAATGTGTTGAGTCTCGTTATTGTAGGTAATTATGTTATCGTCAATATGAGTGATGTTGAAGATGTTATACCCAGCGCGAGACATTTACGAGTAGCTGCCGTTGAATTTACCTCTGATCTACAGGTTATATTGAATCCGTTGATTAATTTAACTAACAGTGAGGCTGGTAGGATAATTAATAAAGGTAGATTTAACTACCGTGTCTATGAATTGTCTAATCCTATATCCGACGATGTTATATTTGTGGGGTTGCTAGTTGTAACCCGCGGGCAGTATTATATGGTTTTTGCGGAGCGCCCGCGGACACCTCTCTCTCTAGTATACAGTACTCATGGTTTTATGTATGCCGGGGTTAAATCTGTGGTGCTTAATGGTCTTTTCAGGGTCGGTGAGAACACTTATTATGTTGAGCTAACGGTTTGGAGGATGAGTGAATGAGGAGGCGTGGCGTATCTAGGATCCTCGAGGCTGTTTTTGCTGCGATGTTGATTATTGAGGCGGCTTATATCTCTTATTTCCTTATGGTACCCCCTAATCCTTCTACCCCGAGGGAGAGTGAAGGCCTATATAGGTTGGGTTATAGTTTATTGACCTCAATTTCACGTAATAATGGTTTAGATAGACTTATTTTTGATGAGCAGTGGAATGTAAGGCCTAACTGGGAGAATGATTTGAAGGTAACTGTTACTTCTCTTCTTCCCTCCAATATATTGTTTAATATTACAGTTTATAATGCAACTATGGATCCCTCTTCTGGGTTTATAAAATTGGTTAAAATTAATCGAGTGCCGATATCTAATGTTGAGTCGTCGGATGCTTTCCTTAAAATTGGTGAGACGACTCAAATCACCTACATTTATGCTACTAGGAATCCAAATAATGGTAAGTTACAGATCTACTATATATATCTGGTTTTGGGGGTGTTGAGGGGTGTCTAGACGGAGAGGACAAGTGATAATTTATGCTGCATTGATTATGGCTCTTTTGCTCCTCTCCGTCGCATCAATAATTTATCTTAGTTTAACTACGTATAGAAAGGTTAGGAGGGAGTATGTTGAGGGGATTATAAACAATATTGATGTAGAGTTTGAGAAGGTTCTGCGTTTAATTTTGGCTGATGCAACCCAATTGTATAATGAAACTGCTGTTATTGACCAGCCTAGGGCTTATGCACATGAAAAGTTTAGTTTTTGGGTAAAGGCTCTCATAGCTCAATTATCTCAATTAGGAGTAAATGCTAACATAACTCTTCCTAATATAGAGTTACAGCCAAATAAGACAGTGTATAATCAGAGTTTAGAGGCTAGGTATGTTAATAACCTCTTAAAAATGTATTGGTACTCCATTCAAAGCTTATCTGCTATTGCTGCCAGAATCGATGTTGATGCCCCTCAACTTGGGTTTTATGGATGGAGTAAGACGATCTTGATATTGCTCAATGTATCTATTGATTTGGATAGTATAACACAGGTTAGGAGGGGTTCAGATCTCTATACTGCTGTGAATGTATATGTGAATAAAGAATATGGTTTGCCTGTCGAGAATCTCTACAATGAATCGTTCAGGGTTAAATATTTTGACACTTCTGTTGGTAGATGGCTAGATGCGGAAATTTCGGCTGTGGAGAATAATGGTGGTGGAAACTATACATTATTACTTAGTAAACAGGCTGGAGGCCCCCTTCCATCAGAAACTGAGAAGATACTTATGTTGTGGGTTGAGGATAGGCGGGGTATAGTTGTTGAATTATACACTTATGACCATATCGATTATGTTGTTAGGGAGGATGCTATATCACAATACTATCCAGATTACCCAAAAACCAAGCAAGTATATGTTTTTGAAGTTTTAATGAATGGGACATGGTTATGGCTGAATCGACCATTGCCGTCCCCTGGCACATATCCCATACCGATTCCCCCTGTTAAGCAGCTGAGAGTCTACTCAACAATTCATGGTGTTGATGATCCTAACATGGTTGAGTTGCCTTCTCAAGTTGAGGAGTGGACTCCAGATTATAAACGTCCTACATTGAGGTTTGCTGATTGGCGCAAAAGGTTCGGGCCAGGTGACAAGTTGGTATTTATAGTTCCCTTTAACGAGACGGGGGTGAGGCGACAGAAGATAAGGATTAAATGGTTTCATGATGCTGATACTCCTCCTCCCACATATAAAATACAGATATCATTGGAGCCTCCTTTTGCATACATTGATAATGGTGTGTATAAGCTTCAATTAGTGGCGAATCCGGGATATAGTGATTGGATAGATTGGTCAATTAGTTTACATGCAAATGATTATCATGTCGAGTATACACTGTATGGTTATGATGTGTATGAAATGCGTAGTGGATACTGGTTCCCCATGAAGTTGCCTGGCGGTGATTGGCAAGTCTTGGTTGGGCCAATAAGGGCCATTGCTTATAGAGAGAATAATATAGTTGTTGTCCCACCTTTGGATCAGTCTATAGAGGGTGAACTTTATCACAGGGAACTTATTATAGTTCCGTATGGAGTCGATTACTTCTTATATTTTGGCTATTTCTATTGGAATAAAACTACAACCCTTGATTACAGATACTTAACCCTATTTGGCCAAATATCTGGTACACCGGATGATGTTCATACTTCTAAAAGGATGAAGTACGCTAGTATCCAGCTAAGTGATCCAAATGAATTTATCACCGGCAATTTTACTACTTACAATCCGAGACGGCCTTGGTTGAGCAATGTAATGCATAGGTGGAGGGCTATAAATGATGCAGGTAACTTTGGATACTGGGCGGCCCAATACAATAATTACAATGGTCAGATAATGTTTACCAATGAAGAAACATATACGTTGCTTACCACGAATCCGTATAGTAGTTATAGTGAAGTGTGGGCTTGGTCCACTTACGACTACGCCAGAAGGGTTCTTAGTTATGACTTACTTACTTGGGATGGGTCCAGAAATTATAAAATAAATGCAGGAACCGAAATGAAAGTTTTCTTTGCTGGTATGATATATAATGGAGGATATGTATCTCAGCCATATGAAGACGACTATGTTTGGAATGATGGGTCATTAGACAATGGCTATCCATTATACTATGTTTATCCATTTAGACAAAGTACGGGAGGAGAACTTCCTCAAGTTTACTACAGGATGTTCCTGGAAAGTTATATTCCAGTTATTGAGTCCATTAGTTATTGAGACTCGAGGTGGATGACTTGGAAAAACGAGGTTTGTTTATCGCTGGAATATTATTATTGCTTGTCTTCGTGAGGGTTGTGCCAGTATATTCTGTGACGACTCTGGTTGTTCGTGTGTTGAATGTTGATGGGGAACCAGTATCTGGTGCTTTAGTCACGTTAGTATCACCTCCTCCGGGAGCATATGTAATAGCGAACAATAGAACTGATGAAGAGGGGTTTGTTCGGTTTTATTTGGAATCACCGCCCGATGAAGTCACCTTGATAGTATCACTTAGAGACGAGATAGTATATAATGAGAGAATATCTCCATATCAAGGGGCAGTGTCAATTAAGGTCGATGTTGCTGATATACGTGTGGAGACTTTATCAACCTCGAATAATCCTCTTGCTGGTTTGAGGGTTCAACTTAGCTGGCCATCAATTACTGGCATAAAAAAGATTAGTGGATTCACGGATAAAGATGGTAGGGTTATTTTCAAGAATATGCCCCTGATAGAATACAATCTGAGTGTATATAAGGATAATGAGCTCTTATATGAATCTACTTTTGATGCTGATTTTAAGCGTGATTTGAAGGTTTACTTAAAGTTATACTATGTTTCTATTCAAGTGGTGGATAATGTGGGAAATCCGTTGAAAAATGTCTTTATTAGATTATATGGTGAAGGGATTGTTAAACAGAAATTTACCAATTTAGATGGGTATGTGAAATTCACATTCATTCCCAAAGGGTCATATAACTTAGATATACAATATTTCGGTTACGAGGATACAAAAAGGATTGATGTGTATAGTGATAAGGAAATTAAATATGTGTTGAGCGGATTATCTAGATTTTTATTGAGGGTCAAGGTGATAGATGATTCTGGTAATCCTATGTCTTTTATTAAAGTGGAAGTAAGGTCTTCAAGAGGTGTTTTAGCTGCTACTGGATATACTAATGAAGCCGGTTTATATATCGTCGAATTATACACAGGTGATTACTTAGTAACTGCATATTATGACCAATTGAGTAAATCTGTAGACGTCAGGTTGGATGAGGATAAAATCATAAGAATTATATTTAGAGGAATATCTACTGGAAGTGGAAAGTCGACAGAAGTTTTTCCAAATATATTTGAGATAATATCTAAAAATATTATCCTGCTAATATTCATTATAATATTCGTTATATTTGTAATAATCATTGTTTTTCACTATATGTTCATATCGAAACAAGCGGTGTAAAGTATATTAACCCTCTCTTATTTTCTTTTTATAAGTGACATAAGATGAAACTGATTAGAATATTTGTGCTTGCTTTACTATTTTTGTTTTTTCTAGTTTCCATGACTCCTTTGCCAAGTGTATTATCCCAGAATTCCACAGGGCTCAAAATTGTTTTGAAACAGCCCCTAAAATCTATAGGGGCTGATGGAAATAATTATCCCATATATGTTGAGATTCAAAACATAGATGGAGAACCTGTTCAACTCACTAATGACATAACTATTAAACTATTTTCATCGGATACTAGGGTAGCCACAGTCCCCAGTGAGGTGAGTTTTCCCAAAGGTGCCTTTTATACTATATTTTATGTTACTACTACTTATAATCCTGGAACGACTGAGATAACTGCCCTGGCCCCTGGTTTTGAGTCTGGGAAACTAATAATTAAAACTCAATTATCGGTTGGGTATCCAAAGAAATTAGCGGTATTTGTATATCCTAAGTCTCTCATCCCATCGCCTTCTGAAACTGCATATGTAGTTATTCAGCTTCAAGATTCGATGGGGAAACCTTCAAGAGCTCCCACAGATATTAAGGTAAGTCTATACTCGTCTAATCCCCTCGTTGGAAGTACAGCGGTTTCTACTTTAACTATACCTAAGGGGAAAACCTATATGTATACGACATTCCAGCCAACAACGATACCTGGTTCAACGGTCATAACTGCGACGGCTGAAGGGCTTGAGAGTGGATATGCAAGTGTAACAACAATAGGGCCAACACCTGAAATGCTTGTAGTAGAGGCTGCCCCCAAGGTACTGCCTTCTAATGGAAAGGGGGCATCATACATCTATGTTACTGCATACTTGGTTGATAGAAACGGTTATCCTGCATGGGCCAGCAGCGATATAGATGTGGTGTTTACCTCCTCAAACACCAGTTTAGCTTACTTTCAAACCAGCACATTAACTATTCATGCCGGTGAATTTTATGTAAGAAATAAGCTGTATTCTGGTGGCAGTAATATTGATGGTGCTGTTGAGATAACCGTTCAGGCTGAAGGTTTGGTTTCTGCAAGAACGACTATAGATGTAAAGCCTCCCTCTAATAGTACTGGAGGTTCCTTGGCAGTATATGTATCTCCCTCGGTATATCCGCCAGGGGAGCTAACTTATAAAGACTCAATCATTGTTCAAGTTCTTGATTCCAGTGGATATCCAATCATTGCCAGTACAAGCATACAAGTATACTTATCTTCGTCAAACCCTATTTATGGATATCCTTTGGAATCGAGCATAACGATAGTTAAAGGGGTTTCTATATCTACTTCTGATCTGGTTTCATCTAAATTAGTCGGTTCTACCTATATAACTGCAGCAGCGGATAACTTCTTATCATCCGATGCCCAATTGGAGATTAAGGCTCCTCCACCCGTTAAGATAAAATTGGGTATTGGTCCATCGGATATTCGGGCCACTGGAGATACCTATCCCTTCCTGTATGTTCAATTACAGGATGAAGAAGGTAGGCCGACAACGGCTCAAGACGATATAGTTGTTGAGTTGTCGTCGTCGAATGCTCAATTCGGCAATGTTCCCGATAAGGTAACTATTCATAGGGGTTCATCATTTTCAATAGTTAATTTCATAAGCACTACTAGTCAAGGTGTAACAAATATTACTGCATCCGCAACGGGGTTTGAGCCAGATTCCCTTGAAGTGGCTACTATAGAACCTTTCCCATCAATACTTGCCGCAGTTTCATACACAAGTTTTGTAGCCGATGGAGGAACATACCCAGTATTTATCCAGCTATTAGATATATCTGGTAGACCGGCTAAGCCTGAGTTGCCCATTAGTATATCGCTGGTCAGCAGTAATCCAAATATTATGTCGGTGCCTAGTGAGGTCACTCTAGAGGAGGGTATGCCATACATAATGGTCCAGGTTTCCACCAGTACTATATCTGGTGATGTCACCATATCGCTGGCTGCCTCTGGATATACACCTACCTCAATCGATTTAGAATCTATATTACTACCGTTAGATGTTGAACTTGTTGTTTCCAAAACTAAAATATTGGATAATGAGAGTTTACAGTTTACGGTCTATGCATCTCACAAAGGACTTCCTGTTGAACAAGTACAAATAGTGGTTGACTGTAATAACGGTGAGATCTCAGAGGGCGGGTATACTAGGATAGATGGTACGTATGCTGGTGTTTATACGCCAAATCTACCGGGTACTGATGTTATACGCGTATATGCATCCAAACCCGGTTACAAATCCGCCTATAAAGAATTACAGATCTATGTAGACAAGTATATAACTATAAAGGTTCATGCTGAAACGGTAGACGGAGTATCAATTGAGGGTGTCGAAGTTACATTGATAGATGGTGGGGGAAATACATTTAGAGGAGTTACGGCGGCCGATGGTTGGGTATCCTTCACTAACGTAAAGTGGGGGTATATAGAGGTAAAAGTCGGGACAAATTACTCCTCTAGTGACACTAAATATCTATTCAGTATGTGGAGTGGCGACGGAGGGAATGGATCAACTTGGAGCGGTGTAGTAATTGACGATATCACCTTAAAAGCTCTCTATAGGGTAGAGTATTTTATAGAAGTGTTTAGTGACTACGGCAATGTATATGGCGAGGGATGGTATCCTAAGGGTACTGCGGTGACTATAGGTGTAGATGAAACCAGTATACCTATAAATCCCTTAATATACAAGAAATTTGATGGATGGACAGGCGATGTAATCGATAGTAATCCCACAACAACCATCATTGTTAATTCGCCTATGACTATTAACGCGGTATGGGTTGATGATTATTTCTATCTGTATATATTCATTGGTATACTGGGCATTGGAGGTGGCGCTGGTTTCACATTGTTCTTGCTTTATAGGCGTGGGGCAATATTTAAAGGAAGGCGGAAACCCCCTGAAGAAGAGGAAGAAGTGAGCTTAGAAGAATATTTTATGGTTGAAGAGGAGCGTAGGATCGAGGAGGAGGAAGCTGCTGCAGAAGAGGCTAAAAAGATAGAAGAAGAGAGGAAAGAGCCTGTGGAAGAGAGGGTAGAGGAGACTTTAAGGGAGGAAGAGCCGGTGGTTAAGGAGGAGCCAGAAGTCGAAGAAGAGGTGAAGGTAGAGGAGCAGCTCCCCGAGAAGGAGGAAGTGGAAGAGGTTACGAAAGAAGAGGTTGAGGAGATTGAAAGACCCGAGGAAGAACCACCTGAGGAGGAGACAAAGGAGGAGGCGGTGGGTGAGGAAGCGGGGGAAGAACCTGTATTAGATGAGATCGAAGAGGAGATCGAGAAGGAATTAGAGGGACTCGAGGGTCTTGTTGAGGAACATCTTGAAGAGATTTATGTTCCTCCAGAGGAAGAGCTAGGCGAGCCGGCTTCAGAGGAAAAAGAGGAGTCAAATGAATCGAATGTAGCTTAACTCTCCTTTTTATTTATATAAATTCTCTAGTATTCTCCTTCCATCTTGATTAGTCATATTTTTAAATAAATCTTTGTTA
>JALTTZ010000058.1 GCA_027047855.1 Nitrososphaeria archaeon | reverse complement strand
CTGTTGTATTATAGGTCTAGATTTTTTCCGAGTGGTTTGGATGATGACGATCCGAGGATATACCGTCATGTGCTAATCTCCAACGTTATGCTTATCCTTATCGTTTTGGCTATTTTTACTTCAGATGCGTTCACGTTGATGGAGGTCACACCCGCCGATGGTTTAGGACTAAATCCCATATTGAAGACTTTTTGGAATTATATACACCCACCGAGTGCTATTTTGGCATATTCATTGGGGTTGGCTGTTGGTATATGGGCCTTTAGCAATATAAGCGAAGGTGTCACTAAGTTTCTAGCCTCTATGGCTTGGTTGATGGCAACAGCGGCCAATTTATTAGGTGGTATATGGAGTTATTATACTCTGGGTTGGGGTGGATATTGGGCCTGGGATCCCGTTGAGACAGGTATGTTACTGCCATGGTTGGTATTGACTGCATACTTCCATGCTACTTATATGGGTCGGTTGTTTAGACGGGCTCTTCTTCTGTTAACTGGTTTTTCAGTGGCATTTGCCGCATATATAACTAGAGGCGGTGCTGTTTCCCCTTTACATGGATTCACTGGTGTTTCTTGGACTGCTTTTATACTTTTGGTTATGGGTATTCCTTTCTTAATTTACGCACTGAGGATACTGAGGACAGTGGATTTCAATAGCTTCTTTTCACGAATAGGCAAAACATATGAGTTCTCTATGAATATCACAAGCATAGCCATTTTGGGCATATTTTTAATAAGCTTAATAGGCCTAGCTACCCAAAGTCTTTATCTCGTTTTCTCTGGACAAGAGATCCAAATAAGTGTTGATTATTACAATTACCTTAGTTTCCCCTTTGCAGTTATATTCTTGGCTTTTCTTTCAGGATGTACATTGGATTATATATATAGGGATACATCATCCTTCATCAAAAACATTGTTCTTCCCACTGGCTTTATTTCTGCTGTCTTAGCTGTTCTTGTTTGGTTAAGAATGGTTGTTTTTTCTCCTTTGTCCAGTATTACTACGAACATATTAATTGCTGTTTTATTACCTTTTTCAGTAATTGCGCTAATATCTGCTCTAATATATTTGGGTAAGACACTGGTGGACAAGATATACGTGAAGGTTGGTCTGAGGCTCTTGCATATCGCTGTACCTTTAATGTTTATTGCCATTCTGCTTAGTGGTCCATATGCATATAATCAGATGTATTTTAAGAGTATTTTGATACGTGTCGATAAACCAGTATATATATCTGGTGTGGGCTTAAAGATACGTAATGTCGAGTTTAAAGGGCCGATAGGATGGATAGCTCTGCCGGGGGCTGAATCTATCCCCAATGCTCCTCTAGTACCTGAGGAGGTTGAGAGCATTATTTATCTAGAGACGACTAGTTCATCTACACCTATCCCTATAAAAGTTAGGTTTAATTTTGGTTCTTATCTAAAGCAGATGGGCGCTATTATCTCAGAACCCACCGTTATAGATTTAGGTTTAGACCAATTATACATAGTAGTATCTTCAGCCTCGGCTACAGACCTTTTCTACTATTATGCCAAAATTATTAATGATTATAGGACCCAGGCTACAGATAATGTTACTCGTACAATTTATGCGCATATATTGATGTTTTTAGCAAGTGGACTGGGTGTAGACCCCAATACTTTTATGAATCAAACAATGACTTGGTCTCCTGGGAATGCTGCACTGAGTAAAAGTTTCATAGCTAATGTGAAGATAGTTCCAAAGGTCGGTTTGGTCTGGATAGGTGGGAGTCTACTTATGTTGGGAGAGGTACTTACAATTATTTTGGATAGTCCCTTTGTGAGGAGGTCGAGGGCTAATGAATAGGAGAATCTTTTTTGGGATCATGTTGTTGTTCTTACTGGATTTGATTACCTTAGGGTATGCTATTCTATACGGGGGTTATCCACCAACATTGCCTGGAGGTGGAGACCCTACTTCCTATAAAATCCTGTATATCCATGTACCTATTGCGTGGATTATGTATTTTTCATTTACTTTGGGTATGGTAGCCAGTATTCTATATCTTTGGAAGGGCCTTAAGAATTATGATGTCTTAGCGGTTAGGAGTATATATTTAGGCGTAATTTATGGAATTCCAGCCATAGTAACTGGAATGTTATGGGCTAATGCTGTTTGGGGAACGCCGTGGAACTGGGATCCTAGAGAGACTTCTACATTGGTACTGTTATTGGCGTATATTGGTTATGTGGCCTTGCGAGCATCGATACCTGATGTGGATAGGGCCAGGATCATCTCCGCTGCGTATGCGGTAGCAGCATATATAACTTTACCCTTAAGTTATGTGTCTGCTGTAGTTTTTAAAAGTTTGCATGAACAGCTTGGGAGGCAACCTGTTTCCGGAGGAATGCTGTCATTATTGGTTGTCAGGGTATTGGTTAGTTTCATTTTGTTTTTATTGATATTGTATCTATATTACTCTAGTGGAAGGGGTGGTGAGTGAATGTACTGGGGTGTTTATTTAGCTGCTATTATCTATATAGCTACTGTGGCCACGTGTATGTATTTGGCCATAAGAGGTGTTAAGAGAAATGATGCCAAATAGAACAAAGATTATTTTCTTAGTAATCCCCTTAGTTATCGTGTTTGTAGCCGTTGGTTTTATCAGTCTGTATTCATCGAATTATCTGTCTGTCTCAGATTTAAAGAGGTTTAACGAGCCTGTTAAAGTTAGTGTGATGGGCAATATAACTAAGGGATCGGTTCGTTTAATGGGAGATTCTATAACTTTCTTGTTGACGGATGGTGTGTCTACAGTTAAAGTATTTTATCCTGGAGTTATTCAGCTTGATAATTCGACGAGTTTTGCCCAAGTGACCGTGGAAGGAACTTATTATCCTGATTTGAATGCTATTAATGCTACAAATATTCTATATAAGTGTCCATCTAAACAGCAAATAGAAGAATATAACCAGAGTTTATCCGGCTAGTCTCGGTGAATATATTTGGGTGATAAAGGAATTCCCTTAGTGCTTGAGGATGTTGGTAAAAGGTACGGGGATAAATGGGTTTTTAGAAATATCAATCTTGAGTTGAGATGTTGGGGTTTATATGCCATTTTAGGCGATAATGGCTCGGGTAAAACGACACTACTGAAGATATCCTCTGGTTTATTGAGGCCAAGTGAGGGCGGCGTATACATATTCGGCTCAAGGATTGGGCTCGATTTTTGGGACAAGTCGTTAATTAATGTTCTCCTTCATGAAAATATAATGTACGATGAATTGAGTGTGAGGGAGAATCTTGATTTCTATCTTGCTATGTATGGATTTAGTGATTTGAAAGAGTGTGAATATGCTTTCTATGCATTTGAAGTATTTGGTCTTGAGCGGTATCTTGACTATAGGTTATCCAATTTATCGTATGGGTGGAGGAAGCGTGTGAACATTGTCAGGGCATTACTGAATCATCCTAAAATATTGTTTTTAGATGAGCCGACTATCGGTCTAGATATGGATGCCACTAAATCCTTGGTTGAGCTGTTGAATGACTATAGTAAGGAATCGGTCGTCTTATTTACTGTGTCCGACTTAGATGACCTTGAGCAGTTTCTTAATCTAGCTAAGTCGGATATTGCTGTTTATAGGTTGGATAGTGGGGCGATTAAGGCATGGTCAATAGAATAATAGCCTTATTGATTAAGGATCTTAGAATCGAGGTGAGGCGTGGACACGAGATTCTTGCTTCTATAGCTTTTGTGTCGATCGCATCTCTAGCTATGTCTCTTTTTGCTTATAAGAGCCAGAATTTTGAGTTTGTTGCTCCCTCATTGTGGCTTTTTACACTTTTCATAAGTATATTTGTTAGTATGATTACATTTGTATCGGAGCATGATAAGAATACTCTTGTAGGTTTAAGAATACTTCCTATATCCCCCTCTCTAATATTTGTGAGTAAGGCTATATTTACATATTTAATTACTGTTGTTGAGAGTATGGTTGCACTGGTCCTTCTCTCGATATTTTCTTCAACGTGGATACTTTTCAATCCTGTCATAATTTTTGTATTAATTATATTCACATTTTATTTAGCTGGAGTATCGTCATTTACCTCTCTGTTAGTAATGTATTCCGAGGGACGAAGCTTCCTCATTCCTGTATTAATATTTATATTGAGCGTTCCCCTTCTTTCGCCATTGGTTACCCTTAGTATGCCGAGTTTACCATCCAGCTTTACAGATTTTATTCTTTTATTCGCTGGTT
>JALTTZ010000057.1 GCA_027047855.1 Nitrososphaeria archaeon | reverse complement strand
AATATGACGCTGCCCACGAACAGCACCGAGTCCCCTATGCCGCCCCTCGAGTCTTGGGAAGGATTCCTCGATCATGGGGAGAATGCAACCTTCTTGGTCACGATTCATGTGGATGAGCCGGGTCGCAAGGCCCTTATATTTGAGCTCTGGACCTATGACCCCGAGGCCGATAAATGGGTTTATACTGGTAGGTGGAACCATCTGTATGTTGATGTGGTGGAGGCCCCGATACCATGAGTAGGGTGGAGACGCTGGAAGAGTTGGTTTTGAGGTATAAGCGTAAGAGGAGTAGGTTGGAGGCGATTAAGCGGGCCTATGATGAGTGGGTTGAGGGTAAGATCAAGCTAGTTGACCCGAGTCCCCCGAGGGACTATGTGGAGTATCTGGCTAGGTTGGAGTATAGTCTTTGGCTCTGGCTCTCCCTCACGTTGGTCGCCCTAACCCTCCTCTCCATCTACTTAACAGACATAATACCCTCAATCATTTATCTTAGGTATGTCTTGGGCTCCGTGTTCGTCTTGTTTCTGCCGGGTATGTCCTTGATTGAGGCGCTCTATCCCGTGGAGAGCGAGTTGTCTCCCTTGGAGCGCGTCGCCTTATCCATCGGCCTCAGCCTAGCCCTGGTTCCCTTGGTCGGCTTGGTGCTGAACTATACTCCTTGGGGTATTAGGTTAACCCCTATCCTCGTATCGCTTACAATTCTTACGGTGGGTTTATTGGCTGTAGCCTCCTACCGGAAGTATTATGTCTCCAGATTGGCTTCCTGACCAGTAGGCGTTTTGTACGCAGCATATCACTCCATCTAGTGGATATGCTAAAATATTTTGTGGTGTATTATGGTGGGTTTGTATGGGTGGTTTCCTGGGGATTTTTGGTGATTGATTGTTGATATATTTTCTTGATTTACTTGAGCATCTAGGCATTAGCTTATCTGCATATTTTTCGGTGCCTTTCTATTGTTGATTCTGTTTTTCTTTTTGGGTCTTAGGCTGTTTAGGATTATGGTGGTTACTGAGAGGGCCATGGCTATCATTGCTATGGATGGGTGTAGTGTGCCTGTTGCTGCTATGGGGATTCCGATGCCGTTGAGTAGGAATGCTAGGAGTAGGTTTTCCTTGGTTTTTCGGTAACTTTTCTTCGCTATGTCTATTGCGTCCACTATTTTTCTCGCGTCGTTGCTTACTATGATTATATCGCCGTCTCTCTAGCCATATTTGTTTCTGAAGTTCTTCTCTAATATTGATATGAATAATATGGCTACTGTGAATATCGCGATTGCCAATATGTATGGTGTTCCTATTATTTGGGTTGTGAGTTCTGACTTGCCTCTCTCTATTGTTATGGTGGCTAGTTTGGCGTATAGGGTTTGGTTGTAGTATGTCTCGTATGCATAGTTTAGGTCTAGTAGGTACAGGATTAGGTTCCCTCTCTCCTCGTCTACTAATGCTTTGTATATAATGTATCCTTTAGTATCTATTCTTAGAGTCCATTTTACTTCTCCTGTTTCGGGTTCGACGCCCACTATCCATGTATCGTTCTTCCTTGGTCTTAGGAATACTATGTAGTCTCCTACTTGGTAGGTTGATCCATATATTAATGTATTGTTCTCTGTCTTTATCTCGTGTGTCCACAGTGGTTTCCCTGTGTATGTGTCGAGCATCTCATAGTATACTGTCTTGTTTGCTTTCAATCGGAGTAGGACCCAGTGGTCTTTGGCTAATTCTATTGTGTATTGGTGGCTGTTTCTGAATTGTTCGAAGACGGTTACTCTATCGACGGTTCTCCCGTTTAGGCTGTTCATTAGTAGGAGGGTGTGGTTTTTCAGGGGGATGATTATGTAGTCCCCGGCTTGTATGGGCTTATCACCTATTAACTCTTCTTTGGCTAGGTTGAGTAGTTTATCCTCCATTCTCCAGAGTATCTCTCCACGCCAATTCAATCCTATTAAGCCTAATTTATATATGTATCTTCTCATTCCAGAGACATATAGGAGGACGATTGTTTTCGACTCTAGGCTTGAGAGTATGTATCCATAGGTGGGGTATTTGGTGTCTATGTTTAGGCTGGTGTTCCATAGTACTACGCCTAGGTCTATGTCTATGAGTAGGAGGTTCCCACCGACGAGGAGGAAGCATTTATTGTCGAGTAATTTCAAGCCGAAGGCTAGTGTCTTCTTCTCGGGTATGATCCTTATTCTCCAGTTGAGTCTCTTGGTTTGGGGATTGTAGCTAGAGATGTTCTCTCCATCATATATTATGAAGTTTCCTCTCCGTATAGTGAATATATCTATTTTTCCGAGGGTTAAGTTACCCAACCCAACTACTTCTCCAGTCTCTAGACTAAATATTTCATAGTCTTTTTGGGTGGTGTTTAGCTTGTGTCCCCAGGGAGGTATTAGGGGGACGTAGAATATGTAGAGGAGTCCCCTATCCTTATCTAGGACCATCTGTTCAAAGAGTACTCTTCGGCGGGTCAACTCCCTTATCCATTTTATGTGTGGGTTGTTGGGTGTGTTGGATGGGGTGGCAAGGGATTCTATGTAGGGGATTGCGCTGATAACTAGGATTATTATGATTGTTGGTGCGATGTATCTATGTGTGGCTTTTGCCACATTCCTCACCCGCCGAATCCGATGCCTGCTTAATACATCATGTTTGTTTTATTATGCTGGTTATTAGGCTGTGTAATGCGCCCCTTACAGTCAGTACTGGTGCATCGACTCCTCTCTGTATTATTCTCTTCTGTCTGTAGGTGTATCCTATGCAGTCCATTACAACTAGCTTTGAACTATATAGTTTCTCCGCTGCTTCTCTAAATTCTTCTTCGGTGCCTGTATATGGGGAGGCGTGAGCCACGACCAGCTCCTCGGTCAATTCTCTCCATCTGGTCTTCGCATATCCCTCTTGTTCCTGGAGGGGGACGAGTATCCCTAGTGGCATGCTTCTATCTATCATCTCGGATGCGAGGGTCTTGAGTAGTCTGTCTGGGTATATGAGTGGCTTCCTAGAGTTTAGGATTGGAAATTCTCCCGAGCAGAGTAGGATTATTAGGTCTACCTCCTCATTCTCCAATTCATATATCTTTTGCTGGAGGAGAGTGGTTATCTTTTCTTTTGCAACCTTTACCTGTCTACCATCATTCAGTCGGGTTACATAGGTGGTCTCTCCCGGTTTCGGCCCGAACTTCCTCTCTATCTCTTCGAAGGTATATCCGTCTAATGTCCCTTTCTCCACCACGGCTGCTCCAACTAAGGCCTCACCTATCTCCTCCATCACATCGGTTCGGGGGGACTGCCCTATCGTTAAGAACCCTATGCTCACTCGATTATTATATCTATCTCCCTGGTTGTTCTTCATTCAATCCCCTATAAATGTATAGCCTCTATTCAACTTAACTCTATATGTTATTCGGTTCGGCGGAATATTCTTCCCATGTCCCCATAGAGGCTTACGAGTCTCTGGTACTCCTCCTCGTCATAGAACCTGCATTTCCCGGCTGTATATTCCTTAGCCACCTCGACGCAGAACCTTGTGGCCATCTCCAAACCATATGGATAGTTTGCGCCTGTTCCACATCCCGCGACGGGTATTCGGGCGGTTGTGGCGACACCCACTACAGGTGCTTCGGTCGCTAGCCAAGGCAACATGATACTGTTTATATGGTATACGCCTGAGTCTAGTGGGGTTATGTCCTGCATGGTTATTGGGACGATGTGGGCCACGTCTCCCCGGACCCTTTCATATATGTTTATTAGGTCGTCGCTCACTTTGAGTATCCAGCCGTTCTTCACTGTGGGTGTTATGGCGAAGCCCTCGACTTTGATTACTCTATTTCCCTTGGTTGCATCTACGGATAGTATTGCATCCATATCTGGGTCTACTTCGTATATCTGGATAAGCTTCATGTTTACGGGGGAGTCTACGAAGGGGACTGGTTCATGGGGTATGATGGGAGCTCGGGGTGTAATATGGGTCGTTATTATGACGTCGCCCTCCAGACTGTCCCCCCTCGCCCTCATCTCACCAAGCTTCATCGCTGAGGCTAATGCGACTATGGCTCCGTCTGCATCCGAGACCATGCCGGTCATGCTCGGTCTTACTCCTACCCCACCCAGTCTCCCTATTATGCCTAGAGTCGGGGCATCGCCACCAGCTGTTTTCCCGTTGACTCCAGGGATGACGACTTTTACAAAGTCTGTCTCTCCTTTACTGTCCTTTAGGTGTATGACTTCTATGTTCTCTACTCCATATCTTCTTAGCGTTTTTGCGACTCTCTCACCATTGGTTTGGGGGTCATCCAAGATATCCACCGCTTTAAAGATATACTTTAAACATGTCATGGTTATCCAAATATATATAGTTGGTTTTATGGATACTATAACTTTGTTTATCTTGATTGGGTCGGCATTGATATAGATGCATCTTCTTATTGGTTTACTAGAAATTATATTTATATATGGCATTTTAGTTCTGGTGGTTGCTATGTTATCCAAGACGCCTATAGATCTCTCTAGGATCAGTGAGAAGAACATTAATTTAGAGATACTGCGTATGGGTATAATCGCTGAGCTCGATGCAATCAATCTGTATGAGCAGATGGCTGAGATGACTAATGACAAGCTTCTCAAGAAGATCCTGCTAGATATTGCCCGTGAGGAGAAGACTCATGTCGGTGAGTTCTTGGCCTATCTATTGAAGCTTGATGCTGAGCAAGGTAAGGAATTGGAGAAGGGAAGTGAGGAGATTGGGGAGTTGAGCGAGGAGTAATTTTATTCCTTATCCCCCTATTATTTATATTCCGATTCTGGCCACTCTCTCCCTAAACTTTTCTTTGTCTGTGGTGAGGAGTATGGACATTACTATAAGTATTGTTGATATTATGAATCCTTGGCTTGTGAATATGGGGGCATCTAGGGACTGGAACTGGGTGAATTGGTTGGGTATGGCGGATATACCCATGTTAATCTGGGGGCTTATCCCTCCCTGTATGATCACCCCCAGCTCCAACTTTATTTGATATATGTAGGTAGTTAACGGGTATAGAATAGGTGTATATGCTTGGAATAAGTCTAAAAGTATATGCCCAGTCACCGCTAGGTAGGAGGCCACTACAATCCACCTCACCCAGTCACTCTTTCTTCTTGCAAGTAGATAGATGGGAGTTATGGCGAGTGTCACTAGGATTATGCTGTGGGTCGCCCATCGATGAATCCTAATTATAACGTCTAGGTCGGGTATTAGGCCTATAATACCTAATATTATGCTCCACTTAAGGTCGTATCTTGTTTTGGCTAGTGTGAAGGTGACTGCGAAATGTAGCAGTGGCTCGGGCATATTTCACACCGATTTTTTCTTGATGAACTTGATGAAATTATTAAATTGATATTAATCTATTCAAGTATTTATAAAGATGCTGGTGGGGTCGGGATTTGATGAGGGTGTTGGTTACTGGTGCAGCTGGTTTTATTGGTGCTTCTCTTTATATGTACTTGGTTGATAGAGGTTACGAGGTTGTTGGGGTCGACTCCTATAGATGTCCAAGTAGGCTTCTACTATCGATATTGAGGGAAAGGTCTCTTGAGGTTCATAGGGTCGATGTTTTGGATAGGGTTATGTTGATGAATGTTGCTAGGTATACTGATGCGATTGTTCATTTAGCTGCTTTTATTAATGTGGATGAAAGTATGAGTGAGCCGTATAAATATATTAATAATAATGTTATGGGTACAGCTTCAGTATTGGAGGTTGGTAGAGAGGCTGGAGTTAAGAAATTTATATATATTAGTTCTGCTGCTGTCTATGGTGAGCCTTTAGAGCTTCCGATTAAGGAGTCGCATCCAACTAGGCCTTCGTCTCCATATGGTTATAGTAAGTTGATGGGTGAGTATTTAGTTCGAATGTATGCTGAGTTATATGGAGTAGATTCGGTGGTGCTTAGGCTTTTTAATGTTTATGGTTTTGGGCAGTCGGGTGAATATGCTGGAGTTATACCGCGTTTTATTGAGAGGGTGTCTAGAGGTAAGTCGCCTATAATCTATGGGGATGGGGAGCAGACGAGGGATTTTGTGCATGTGGAAGATGTATGTAGAGCGGTTGAATTGGCATTGAGTTACAATGGATCGTATGATGTTTTCAATGTTGGGTCGGGGAGGGCGGTATCTATTAATGAGTTGGCTTGGTTGGTAATCAATGAATTTCAGGCCGAGGTGGAGCCTGAGTATGAACCGCCTAGGAAGGGTGATATCAAGCATAGTGTGGCGGATATCAGTAAGGCGTCGAAGATTCTTGGTTTTAGGCCGGTGGTTTGTCTGGAGGATGGTATACGTATAATGATTAGGGATTATTTAAATTAATCGTTTGTATTAGACTACTGTTTGTTTCTTTTTTGGTATCGAGATTAGGCTAGCCTTATGAAGACTCTTTTTGAGAGTGTATAGGGGATTTCACTTATTCGAGTGAGGGTATTGCCTTTTAAGTGTCTTGTTTTGGTGCTAAATAAGCCTTTAATTGCTTATCGTATTCTATCATTTTTTAGGGGGTATTGAGCGATGTTGTCGGGAGTTAAGGTGAAGTCGTTGAGGAGGTTTGCTGATGAGCGGGGGTTTTTTAGTGAGATTATGCGTGTTGATTGGAAAGATTTGCTTGGTGAGGATAGGCTTGTTCAAGCTAATTTATCGATTTCGTATCCCGGGATCGTGAGAGCTTGGCATAGACATGAGCGTGGGCAGGTTGACTATTTTGTTGTTTTGAGGGGTGCTTTGAAGATATGTGCCTATGATGATGAGACCCGTGAATTAACGGAGGTAATTTCTACAGGGTATAATCTGCAGGTTGTTAGGGTGCCTGGGCATTATTGGCACGGGTTTAAAGTTATAGGGTATGAGCCTGCTATGTTGGTATATTTTGTTAATAGGTTATATGATTATGATGATCCAGATGAGGTTCGTAGGCCTTGGAATGACCCTGCTATTGTGCCTTTATCTATTAATGGGCGGAGGGATGATCCCCGGGTTGGGAAGCCTTGGGACTGGTTTTATCCTCCACACAAGTGAAGCAAAATGAAGGTGCTGGTTACCGGTGGTTTGGGTTTCATAGGAAGTAACTTCGTTAGATTTCTCCTCAATAACTATAGGGATATCAAAGTTGTTAATGTTGACAATATGTCTTATGGCTCTAACCCCTTTAATCTGAAGGATGTTGAATCTGACTCTAGATATAAATTTGTTAAGGGGGATATTAGGGAACAGGATTTGGTTAATAAGTTAATTAAGAATGTGGATGCTGTCGTGAATATCGCTGCTGAAAGTGTGGCAGAAGATGAGTTTGTATTTGTACATAGGCACGGTAGAGTGAGTCTTCTTACGTTAGGTGAGCTGTTTAATCAGTTACGTAGGACAAATAAAGTTATTTATGATGGAAAGCATGAGATAATAGATGTGTCTGGTAAGAGAATTAAAGTTCTATCTTTTTATAATGGATATGGAGCATGGTTCCCATTAAAAAGAGTTATTCGACATTATTACAGGGGAAAAATTTTGTGTCTTCGTCAGAAATGGGGAGAAGTATATGTGACTCCAAATCATTCTGTTTATGATGTTTCTGGGAATCTTGTTGATGCTCATACGAATCCTGAACTTTTAGCTATTAGAAGGATAAATTATTATCCACATGAACATAAATTTAGGAATCCAGTTAAGGTTCAAGCTAATCCTGGGGGTCATTTGAGGGTTCATATCGACAAGATTTATAATGGAGAAAAATTGGAGGCTCTGTTAAGGTTATTTGCGGCATATATATCAGTAGGGAATGCTACCTATAATAAGGCAAATGGTTCTTATACTGTTGTTATAAATAATAGGGACGTTAGTTGGCTTAAGAAGTTGGGCGACGATTATAGACTTATCTCAAAATCATCATATTCAATAGTTAAGAGAAAGGATGGTGTATATCAGCTTGAGATCAAGAGTAAAGAGTTTTATGAAATGTGTATTAAGCTATGTGGTAGAGAGTCTAATGGTAAGAAATTGCCAGATTTTATTTATGGATTAGATAGGAAATATCAAATGCTTTTTTGGGAAAATCTGCTTAAAGGAGATGGAACATATCGACAATGGAAAAGAGATAAAGTTGTTGAATACACAACGGTTTCAAGGCGGTTAGCAGTAGGTCTTAGTTTATTATTGGCATTAATGGGTATTGATTATACCTTTTATATTAAAGCATTTCCTAATAAGGGCAATTATGTGGCTTATACAATCAGGACAAGGCTTTTTTACAACGTCTCAACAGGTAAGAGGGAATTAATTGAGATTGATTATGACGGATATGTGTATGATTTGGAAGTTGAAGGGTCCCATAATTTTATAGTCGGTGTAGGAAATATAGTGGTACATAATACACATGTCGATAGGAGTATCTCTAATCCGAGGATATTCCTTGAGTCTAATACTGTGGGTGTTTTTAATATTCTTGAGGCTGCTAGGCTTTATAATCCTGGGGTTAGGATTGTTCAGGTTTCTACTGATGAGGTTTACTCGGATATTTTGGAGGGTTCGTATACTGAGGAGGATAGGTTGAAGCCTTCTTCTCCTTATTCTGCTTCTAAGGCTGCTGCAGATCTCTTCTGCCTTGCATATCATAGGACTTATGGTTTGGATGTTATTGTGACTCGGTGTACTAATAATTTTGGGCCTTATCAGTTTCCTGAGAAGCTTATCCCGAAGACCATTATCCGCGCCAGTATGGATATGAAGGTTCCTATCTATGGTACTGGGAGGAATGTTAGGGACTGGCTTTTTGTCCTGGATCATTGTAGAGCTATTATGATGGTTTTGGAGAAGGGTGTTCCTGGTGAGATTTATAATGTTTCGTCGGGGAATGAGTTGGAGAATATTGTTTTGGTTAGGAAGATACTGAATATCTTGGGTAAGGACGATTCTTTGATCGAGTTTGTTGAGGATAGGCCTGGCCATGACTTTAGGTATAGTCTTGATTCTAGTAAGATTAGGCGTGAACTGGGTTGGAGGCCGGAGTATGATTTTGATGAGGCGCTGGAATATACTGTTAGGTGGTATTTGGGGAATGAGTGGTGGTGGAGACCGTTAGCTACTGAGAAAGTGCTTCATCCCACTCCGTGGAAGTTGAAGTGGTGAATTTATGAGGGTTTTGATAACCGGTGGCAGTGGGTTATTTGGGTCTAAACTGGCAGAAGTTTTGGCAGAATCAGATTATCATGTTTACTCTGGATATTTAGAGCATGTACCTACTCATGGTGAGAAGATTCGTATTGATATTACTGATGAAGGTAATGTAGAGAGGGTGTTCAATAGGGTCAGGCCTGATGTGGTTGTTCACGCGGCAGCTTTTACTAATGTTGATAAGTGTGAATTGGAACGTGAGATTGCGTATAAGGTTAATGTTATTGGGACTAGGTATGTAGTTAATAATGCTAGGAAATATTCTAGTTTTTTGGTTTATGTTTCCACCGATTATGTTTTTGATGGGAGTAAGGGATTATATAGGGAAAAGGATGAACCCAACCCGGTTAACTATTATGGTTATACTAAGTTGATGGGTGAGTATGAGGTTATAAATAATCTCAGTGAGTATTGTATAGTCAGGCCTAGTGTTATCTATGGCTCCACGCCTGCGTCTGGTAAAACTAATTTTGTTTTGTGGGTTATTGATAAACTATCTGGAGGGGAGAGGATAAAGATAGTGGTTGATCAATGGATATCCCCGACATTGAATACCAATCTTTCAGTGATGGTTAAGGAGGTGATTGAGAGGAAGCTTTCTGGGATTTTTCATCTTTCAGGGGCGACGAGAATAAGTAGGTTTGATTTCGTAAAGGCTATTGCCAAAGTTTTTGATCTAGAGGTAGAGTTAGTAATTCCGATAAGTATGGATCAACTTTCTTGGGTGGCTAAGAGGCCTAGGGACTCATCTCTTGATGTTAGTAAAGCTATGAAGGTTCTAAGGAATAAACCTTTGGATGTGGAGGCGTCCCTCAATATTCTTAAGGGAGAATTGTCTCCAATAAATTATTGAACTAATTATATGTATTTTTTAAGAAACTTTTTTTTGGGGGCTTTTGGTGGTTTGGATGAAGGGGGTTATTTTGCATGGTGGTGCTGGTACGAGACTTCGGCCTTTGACCTTTTCTGGTCCTAAGCAGCTTATTCCCGTGGCTAATAAGCCTGTTTCTCAGTATGTGTTGGAGGATTTGGTTAACTCTGGAGTGACTGATATTGCGATTATTTTGGGTGAGACTTTTCCTGAGTTGGTTCGGGAGCATTATGGCGATGGTTCCAAGTATGGTTGTAGAATTACCTATATTTATCAGGGGAAGCCGCTTGGGATTGCTCATGCAATAAGTTTGACTAGGGATTTTGTTGGTGATGATAAGTTTGTGGTTTATCTTGGGGATAATCTTCTTCAGTATGGTATTAAGGAGTATGTTGAGTATTTTTTGTCTAGTGATTTGGATGGAATGGTTTTGTTGAAGGAGGTTGAGGATCCCCGGGCTTTCGGCGTAGCCGAGTTAAACGAGGATGGTGAATTAGTGAGGATTATTGAGAAGCCCAGGGAGCCGCCTAGCAAATATGCTGTTATAGGTGTATACTTTCTTACCCCGGTTGTTTTCGATATCATCAGGAAATTGAGGCCTAGTTGGAGGGGTGAGTATGAGATTACGGATACGTTTCAGTTGCTGATGGATGAGGGGTATAAGGTTGGTTATAAGATTATTGATGGTTGGTGGTTTGATACAGGTAAAGCTAGTGATATCCTGATGGTTAATGCGACTATCCTTGATGAGAGGATTAAGAGGGATGTAAAGGGTGTGGTTAAAGATTCTAAGATTGAGGGTAGGGTTTGTGTTGGCGAGGGGACCGAGATCGTTAATAGTGTGGTTCGGGGGCCTGCGATAATAGGTAAAAATTGTGTGGTGAAGGACTCGTTTATCGGTCCATATACTAGTGTAGGTAATGATGTTAAGATACTGGCGAGTTCAATAGAGTATTCGATTATACTGGATGGGGCTGTAATCAAGGGGATTAATAGACTTGAGGAGAGTCTTATAGGGCGTTATTCACAGATAGTTAGGGATGAGGGTAATAGGAATGTGGTTCAGATGAATCTGGGAGATTATTCTAAAGTAACAATTTAGTTT
>JALTTZ010000056.1:25057-28133 GCA_027047855.1 Nitrososphaeria archaeon | reverse complement strand
TGATAGGGATTTCGACGGCCTCCCAGTAAACAGGGTATTCTAAAAGAGACATAATAGCATTAGGTTTTAAGGGATTATATGTATGTTAAACAAAATGCAAATAGAAAGAGATCAGAAATTATTTTTATTGTTTGTTTTTAGTGGGTAATATAGCCATAGATATTGATAGATTGTTCGACAAATATGCTGACTTCATACCTAGATATAGAGAGTTTGTAAGCTGTTTGGATGGTGGTTTGGTTAGGGTTCTTAGGGTTAATCTTTTTAGAATGAAAGTGGAGGAGGTTGTTAAGCGGCTCTCTAGGTATGGTGTTGTGGTTGAGGAGGTCGGTTGGTGTCCATGTGCGTTGTTTGTAAAGCATGGTATAGATGTTGCTTCCCGCTGTCTCGAGCATTATCTCGGCTTTTATTATATTATGGATTTGGTTAGTTTGGTGCCTCCCTATCTAATATTGAGGGAAAAGGGGGAGGGGGTAGTGTTGGATGTGGCTGCCGCACCTGGCGGCAAGGCGCTTGCCCTGGCCGATGGAATGGTGGGGCGTGGATTAGTGGTTGCCAATGAGCCTAATAGGGAGAGGTTTGATGCCTTAGCATCTAATGTTGATAGAATGGGTTACCCTAATGTTTTGTTGTTGGGGGTGGATGCTAGGAGGTTGCCCCGTATTCCGGGGGTTTCTATGGTCTTGTTCGATGCCCCTTGTTCGACGGAGATTCATTTCGATAGGATTCGTGATCTTGGGCCTTATTTGGATGGCTCTATTTATAGGCGTTATTCCCGCCTCCAGATAGAGATCCTTAAGAGGCTTTATGAGGTTTTGGATCCGGGGACGCCGGTCTACTATACTGTTTGTACTTTGAATCCGTTGGAGTGTGAGTATGTTGTCTCTCAATCGCTTAGGATTGGTTATGAGGTTGAGGAAACTAGGGATATTCCATTGGAGTATTGCCGTGGTGTGGAGAAGTGGGGTGGATTTGATTTTAGTGATGTGGCTGACTACTGTATTAGAATCTATCCTCATTTAAATGGGAGGTATGGCTGTAACATAGGATTCTCCTTCCTTTGTAAGTTGGTTAGGTGAAACGGTGTGGAATATAGGATTGCCCGTAGAATCCCTGATGAGGCGGCGAGATTCCTCAGAGAGACTTACTCCATGGACTTGAGGCCCCTCTCAAAGGGATATATCTATTTATATTTGAGGGGAGAGGGGGGTATAGGGGATGTTTGGCTGCTCAGCAGCCACTCCACCCTAGATAAATTCGACTTGAGATTGTTTAAGCGGGTGGGGTTCAGGATGCTTAGGCGCCAAGGCCGATACCTAATACCATCAAACACATTTATTCAGGTGTTTGGAGGATATATGGCCAGCAATATAGTTATTGTGAAGAAGGCGGAGATCCTTAAGGAGATTCTCCATAAGACTTATGTTGTCCTGGATGGGGAGAAAGAAGATATTGAAGAAGTGGGGCATACGGATTATCCCTATAAGGTTCTGAGATATGAAGGTCTTTCAATAGGATTAGTTAAGAAACATTCCAGGGGATACATATCCCTACTCCCAAGAAAGTATAGTGAAATCAAATTTCTATAAACTTTCTGACTAGCTTACCAGACCCTTGTTCCCACGGGGACCTCATCATCCACAGGGATTAGGTGCACCCTCCCACTCTCTTCTTCAGCAACCAGGAGCATGGCCTCACTTACTATGCCCCTTATCCCCCGTTCCTTGAGGTTGGTGACGAATATGAATTTCTTGCCTTGGAGAAGCATGGGGTCTATCTGGTCAGCTATACCCGTAACCACCGTCTTCCTAGAACCCCCAAAGTCCACAACCATCTTAATGAGTTTCCTCGTTCCAGGAACCCGTTCAGCCTCCAAGACCTTGCCTACACGCATATCGAACTTCCAGAACTCCTTCACATCGTATTTTTCTCCGCTGCTCATACCTAGATCCTCTCCATCGAGTATCAATGTAGATGGACTGTAATTTATATAAACCTAAAATTATTGAACTATTTATTAAATATATTCTGTATCATTTATGGGAAAATGGTCTGGGCCCGTGGTGTAGCTTGGCTAGCATGCCAGCCTTGGGAGCTGGTGGTCCCCGGTTCAAATCCGGGCGGGCCCATTTTTACTTCTTTTGTCGTTGGAGGCTAAATTATTGAGCTATTTTTCGCATGTTTTTCTGATGTTTTGTTCCCTAAGCTGTAAGCCGTGTTATATAAACACAACAGGCGCTATCATGGAGAGAGCAAAAATACATGGCTACAGAGGAAATTAAGGAGGAATGCATAAATAGATGTTGAGTCCTGAAAGATGGCTCTGGATGGATATGCTACTGTAGATGTAGCCAAGTGGTGCAATAGAGTGACGGAGATAGAATTTAAAAATATCTCTATAGTATCGTTATTAACCATGATAACCGATTGCTGACCCGGCTAATATAATCAGCCCCAGCAAGCTAGATGAGACGGATGCCTTGGTAGGGATTTGCTAGGAATAGGGTCGAGATACTCTAACAGTAAGAGTCATCAGATAATAAGCATAAACCTAAGCAGAGTCAAGAGCACACTGATTATACAGCTCCTAGAGGAGAAAAAGCCGATAGAATTAATAATTATTTTAGAATTATGTTTAGGTAGGTGGTACCTCTTTATTCCCTTATAATTTAGATATAAAGTTTGGGAACACAGGCCGCCCCTATGTTCCACCAATATCGAAAAATTACTTTTTTAATGCCAGTTTTACGGCTTTTGATACATCAATGACCGGAAGTATATCATATGATTCAAAAATACCAGGATAATTTTTAATCCATCTGAGCCAACCTTGGAATACATCCTCAAGATTATTGGACTCCAATATTATTATACCTTTTCCACCTGGACTAATCAACCAATTTAATGTTTTTGAATCCCCTACTGGATATTCCCCTTTCTCAGTCATGGATGCAGCAATCATCGCAACTTTAGAAGCATCAACATCTTTAGTCATTTTCCAAGTTATACAGAACAACATAATTTAAACAACTCAGTAATACCTATAGAATATTAAGCAAATTATATAAAAATATAT
>JALTTZ010000056.1:0-25047 GCA_027047855.1 Nitrososphaeria archaeon | reverse complement strand
TATTCGTACTAATGAAAAATCAATTTACCGTTCAATTAAGTAAAGATTAAAAATAATGGAATGTGGTGAGTTATCTTTATGCATTAGTGAATACAAGCCTGTTATATTTGTTGTAAATTAAAATTATTTTGATGGAGCATAATAATATAGTGAAAATTACGATTCATTTAATCGGTGTTATTTACTTAAGTCTTTAACTACATCCGACGATAGGATAAACATCGGGGATGTAGTGAACATATTTTGGAGTACACATTATGTATAGTAGGGGGATGGATTTTTATAGATTGCGTTTAGCTAAACTAGCCGCTGACTAAAGATTCGCTTGGCTCATATATGGAGTTGAGATGATTGACACATCAAATTGTAAATCATATACTTAGTTTGGATTCATAGGATTCGATAAATAATTTGTGGAGATAGCGCTTGCTCTACCTCCGAGTCATTAATATCCAAATGCCCTCGTGTATCCACAGTTCTTGACCAGTAAACTCGGGGTTGATACTGATGTACCGAATTCAAGCCACCAGTGGTAGATGTCTTTCACGTCGTTTCCTAGGGCCACTACATTCTTCAATATTCTTAGTGCATTGTCTGAGAAACGCAGGCCCTTAACCGCTCCTTTTATTTCGCCTCCCTCAACATAGAACAGTCCGTCTCTGATTATTCCGGAAAAGTCTCCAGTTACATAATTCTGGAACCGGATGTATGTAACATTGTTGAGTATTAAGCCTTTGCGTAACTCAGTGACCAACTCGTCCCTAGTATAGTCGCCGGGCTCGACCTCTAGATGCCATGGATGCGGCACCACCCAGCCGGAGTTGCCGGTCAACTCAGAATTGAAGGCCTTTGCTGTGAAGCGATTGTGTAGAAGCCCTCTTAGCACACCATTCTCTATTATTTTGTTCTTTCTTGTCGCTACTCCCTCGTCGTCGAATAGTCTGGGCAGCCTGCTATTGGCATTGAACGGATCATCATAGAGGTTCAGATTGGATGAGGCCACCTCCTCACCCAACTTACCAGCAAAGAAGCTCATACCCATTAGGAAGAAGAATCCAGATGATGCGCGGGCGGCAAGATTCATAATTGAGGCCGCTGCATTAGGAGTTATAAGTGTGTCATATCTACCTGGTTCAAAAACGACTTGGTTAGCGTTTAGTTTGGCAACCTCTCCAGCCTCTCTACCCAGCTCCTCGGCATCTATACCAGCTATACTTCTAGATAGTTGGGAGGCATGGCCAGTCTCCTCACCATCCAAGAATGCCCTAATATCCATGTAGACATTCGTATATTCGTCTCTAAGCACCTCAGCCCCTCTAGAGGAGGCAAGAGCTATAGATACGTAGTTTCCCCTTATCGATCCAGCCGACCTCTTAGCGCCAACAGATCTAGCCGATTCCATCGCTATATGAACCAAGTCAATAAGTTTTTCAGGCTTATCCCTTATATCGGGATCCACAGCAGTCCCGACCCGCTTGATGCCCGTCGAGATGGGGGGTAGCTCTGCATATATTGGTTTGGGCTGACTGCTAACCAGCGCCTTCTCAGCAGCTTTTAGAACTTCATCAATATCCTTTACGCTTGGCAGGGATAATTCAATAACGTTTACTTTTTTATCTTTATCCATCATTATGCCGATACTCGTTTCATTCCATGTTTTGGCAATATCGATTCTATTCTGAGAAAACCTCACTTGATGAGACTTGGATGACTCAACTAGAACCACACAATCATCGGCGAATCCCAAAACCTTCCTCAATATATTTTGAGCCAATTCGGACACATCAATTTCCACCATAATTAATCACCTCTCTATACACCTTTTGAGACATGGATACCCCGTATCCGTATATTGGGCCCACCGATGTATACAGGTACACCTTGACCGGGATCACTCTTTCCACAAGTAGCGGGATAAAACTCCAAATTCTTGTCCACAGCATCTATCCTAGCATAGAAGTTTGGGACAGTTATCTCAAAAACAGGATTCCATAATGGATACTTAATTTCACCATCTTCAATTAGATAAGCTTCTTGGCCGATAAACCTCATATTGTACCTCCTGTCATCGATGTTCCATTCACCGAACGACTTTAGATAAATTCCTCTATCAACATCCTCTATCAACTCTTCGAAGGAATGGGTCCCGGGTGCAAAGTAGGTATTTGCCATCCTGACAATCGGCTCACGATTATAAGCAGATGCACGTGCAGCGGCATTACTCTCCAACCCCAAGACAACGGCTGTCTCCCGATTCATCAGGAACTCATTAATAACTCCATTCTTGATTAGGTAACGGGGCCTGGCTCTAACACCCTCATCATCAAACAGGTAGAAGCCATAAGAATATGGGAGTGTTGGATCATCAATCACCGTAACCTCTTCACTAGAGATCTGCTCTCCAAGCATATCTATCGTGATGAATGACTCACCAGCTTGGGCACCCTCTCTTCCCAAGATCCTGTCCAACTCGAATGGATGCCCACAACTCTCATGTGCAGCCAACCCACTAGTCTCCGGCCCCAAAATAATGTCGTAGACACCATCCTCAACCTCTTTAGCATTCTTAATCACGTTGATCAACGCCTTAATGTTGTCTCTGAAAAAGATTTTGGGCTCCCAAACTCTAATCCCTTCCCAACCCATAGACCCCCCTACCCCAGTAAATCGCGTCATAGACCTACCATTATACGACAGCACAACATACATCATAATCTCAAATCTCGGGATTACCGACTGCACCATTATTCCATCACTGGTGGCGATCAGCTTCCTAGTCAGTGTATAATCCAATATAAAGGTCCTGCCCGCTACCTTCACATCATTACCTAGAGATACCACCTCTTTATCTAGATCTGATAGATACCGTAGTTTCTCATCCAGATCTATGTCCTCAAACCTTTCTTTCACCCTTGCTTCATAACTAATGCTATACGATTGGATTTCAGCCAGCCTTAGACTTCCACCTCCCTGTGCCCTCGCGAGCTTAACACTATCCTCGACAACCTCACTAATACTACTCGGGTCCAAGGAGTCGGTCGTTGCAAACCCCATAGAACCATTCACTAGAGTCCTAACAGATAGCCCCTCATTTATCTCATACCCATATACCTCAAGACCCCCGTCTCTGAAAACGATGGAATAGTTCTTATCAGACTGAAGCCTAACCTCCACATAGTCTGCGCCCAGGTCACCAGCGATGGTCAAAGCCCTCAAAATAATATCCTCATCCAGCATTTGCCAAACACCACCGATCAATGGAGAATACTAAAAATTATTATGGTAAGCATCAAGATTTAATCATATCATAGAAGCAAGAAGTGTTATCAACAGCATTTCCGCCATATTATATTTTTAATGGTGTTTCTGGGTTTCAAGCACCCACATAATAAGTAGGCATAAACAAGCTAGCTAGTTAAAATGATTTACTATGTAGTTATATCAAATATTTTTATGTATAGTTGAGGTGAAAAACACGATGTATTTTATCGAGGGGGATAAAGAGTTTAGCTTAGAGGGGAGTATAGAGATCTTTGAAGGTGTCTTTGCTAAGAAGATATACATTGATGGTAGAGCGATGGTTCTTTATGTGTATTTAACTGGTGACGTCCCTATACACAGTCACCCCCATCTACAGATGGGGGTCGTGCTTAAGGGAGAGGCCGAGTTCACGGTCGGTGATTCGGTTAGGATCGTTAAGCCAGGAATGTACTATCTAATACCAAGCGGAGTTAAGCATGGAGTTAAATTAAGGGGCTCCGAATTATTGGTTGTGGATGTATTTATTCCTCCGAGGGAGGATTATCTAGAGAAAATTGAGCAATAGTTAATTGTATTGTGGTTCTTGGATACAGGGGTTCTTAATAGTGAAGCGGCGTGAATACATCAAATATATCATCGGCGCATCTGCCTTGTGGGCGGCTTCCCTAGCTGGATATTCATATTTCATTGAGAACAACATGTTTCTAATCTCTGAGTTAAGTTTGGGAATGGGTATAGGGAAGAAACTAGTCCATATCAGTGATACCCACCTCGGCTCCTCGACATATAGTGTAAATAGTCTTATTAAGTCTATTGAGAACCTAGAGCCAGATATAATTGTCCATACTGGAGATCATATATCAGCCATCGATGCGGCGGGTGAAGCGATCCAAATCGTAGAGAGATTGTCATTGATCGGCGAGACTTATATCGTTTGGGGTAACCATGACATCTGGGAAGGGTTCAACGTCGAGAAATACCGAAACATGATCGAAGGATCGGGTGGTGCCACAGTATTGGTAAATGAGTCGGTTTATCTAGGTGGGTTCTGGATATGCGGAGTAAATGATCCATACACATTTTATGATGATCTTAACAAAGCTCTCAGGGAAGTTGATGAGGAGCCTAAGATCCTGTTGGCACACTCACCACAAATTATAGATGAGGCAAGGGGGAGAGTGGATCTGGTGTTGGCGGGCCATACACACGGCGGCCAGGTAAACATTCCTTTCATTGGTCCGCTATGGCTACCTCTCCCACACAGATATTATAAATATTTCCAGGGTTTCTTTAAAGAAGAGGAGGTGATGATGTATGTCACAAGAGGAGTCGGACGGTTGGATTGCCATTTAGATTTAATTGCCCTCCCGAGATAGTATTAATAAGGATTTAGTTAGTTTATAAGGAAAATATTGATACTAGGAATTATGGTGTTGTTTTAATACCTCTGGATATATGGGCCCGTGGTGTAGCTTGGCTAGCATGCCAGCCTCGGGAGCTGGTGGTCCCCGGTTCAAATCCGGGCGGGCCCACTACCAAAGAGAAGAGACAGTCATCTCAAGGGGAAGAAGACCATAATTAACTGTAGCCATATGATGTGGGCAGCTATAGATGAATATAGCCCGCCTATCTCAACCAATTTAGCCATTACGAGACCAACTATTAGGGCCGCCAAGATCAGTACCGGGTTCAGCGTAACTACATGGACAAGCGTATATAATATGGATGAGAGTATCCAAGGATATTTATACCCCATTTTTTTCACTATGCTTTGCACCCCACCCCTCCAGTATATCTCCTCCATAAACCCAATCCATATCAATCCTATAGACAGGGCTATATTGTTTGATACGCCGGTCACCATCAAATAGACCTCATCCACATAGATGGACAGGTTAAGTAAATTTGTTATGAGACCTCCTCCGAGGAAAACTATATATAGGGCTAGGGCTGCAGCAACACCATATAATATGCCTTTCTTATAGTCGCCGAATATTAGGAGGTCTCTAAATGATACTAGTGTCAATATTCCCAGTATCCCTGTTGAGGTGGACATTGCTATTAGGAATATATTTTTTAGCAATATGAAGGTTAGGAGCCAGAGGAAGTAGGGTAATAAAAAATAGAGGAGAGCCGACATGTTTAGGCTATATAAGCGTTGAGAGCACTATGCCAATGATTAGGAGTAAGCCATATTGCATGACTAGTTGAGCGGTTTGTGGATCGGCGGTCTCGGGCACAGTGACCATAAAGCTTCTTATTAATTTGATTGCCTTTGGCAGGGTAAGAAAGACCAGCAGTGCAGGTAGCTCAAGGAAACCTAGGGCCACAGATATGAGGGTAATGACATATGCAACGAGAATCATAAAGGAGAAGATTTTTAGAGCTCCTTCTTTACCGAGTATTATCGCTATAGTCTTTATGTTTACACTTGAATCATACTCAATGTCTCGTATATTATTTGCAAGCAGTACAGATGCGACTAGTAAACCCAGTGAGAGGGAGGTCACTAAAGGCACTATATGGATCTGGGAGGTCTGAACATAATAGGCGCCCAACACCATTATAGGTCCCCAGCTAAGCAAGACAAAGACCTCGCCCAACGCCTTATATTTATATGCAGCAGGGGGAGACGTGTATGAGAGAGCTAATACGACCCCGATGATGCCAAGGGCTAAAGCTAGGGGACCAGATATCATGGATAGATAGACAGCTATCAGGAAGCTTGCCGCGACAAATATCACAGTCATCTTGATTAAATCACTGGCATCAAGAGAACCCGAGACTATTGGATGCGGCCTATATCTGGTGGTGGGGGCGCCAGCCCTATCTACGCCGTATCTGGTGTCGAAATAGTCGTTTACAATATTTGCGGCTGCATGAAGAAATACTGAACCAATTAGTGTCATTATGTAGAGAAGGGGGTTAAATATGCCGGTCAGATAAAGGGAGAGAATCGCTCCATATGTTATAGATATGACGGTCATCGGAAAACTCCATGGTCTAGTTGAAACAACTATCTCTTTCAAGCCAGCCATGCCTAATACCTCCGGCTCGTATATTAGAATATAAATTTACATCCAGTTATATGATGATGTATTTATATTTAATACTGGCGAAGCTGCCATATTTATCTGTTAATGAGGAGTTGTGAGGTTTTTCAGAATGGATTCTGCTCCCTCAACGAGCCATCTGGTAAACTCTCTTACAGACATTATTTTATTTGGGTAGGATGCCGCGAATGAGACGAATTTATATACATTTTCTCCAGCTATGTCTTCCTCCCATACATAGGGGGCATCCCTCCAGTCAGGATCCTTAAGAAGAACATGCTCCATCATCGCCACCCACTTCTCCATAGGAATTTTTCCCCGTAACTCCATAACCTCCTTAAAATCCTTTTGATTTGGTGGTGCAAGTATCCTATAGATGAGTGAGGGGTCGTCAGGCCTAAGTTTTATCAGTTTCTCCTTAATGTCACGTGGTATTGGCGCCTCTTCCGTAGTTAGGAAAGCGCTTCCAATATATGCCGCATCAGCCCCCAAAGCAAGAACCGCGAGAAAAGTATGTGGATCCCCTATTCCACCTCCAGCAATTACCGGGACTTTTAGATTCTTTTTTATCCAGGGTACGGCTGTCATTGTGGGGAGCTGTCTAGGGTTTTTAAAGCCGAAGCCCTCCAATCCAATTATGATTATAGCATCGACACCCTGTTTCTCAGCGTGCAAAGCATGTTTTAGGGTGGTTACCTTGTGGAACCAAATTATGTCATTGTCTTTCAGTAGGTCGACCCACTCATCGGGAATAGCATATACAGAGGTCTCGATGACAGGCACACCCTCCTCGACGGCAACCTTAAACATCTCATCTTGGTGTGGACACATAAACAAGCTTATATTTACGGAGAAAGGTTTATCACCAACCCTCCGGCGTAGAAGGCGAATTTGTTTCCTGAGTTTATCTGGTGTTCTGGCAACGGCCGCTGTGAAACAGCCTAGGGCGCCTGCATTTGATACCGCCGCGGCAAACTCCCAATTCCCAAAGCCGCTTAAGGCACCTTGAATAATAGGATACTCAATATTCAAGAGTTTGGTGAGTTTCGTAACTAACATCTTGTAAAAAATATTGTTTAAAACTGATTATTAAGAGAGGCGGGCGGCTGAGACGTTAGAGGTCTCTACCAACATAACTAAAGATAAGCAACAGCCTAGATAACAAAATAAAAAGTTAAATAGATTATTAGGGAAACTAAATTATTGAATATTTGGGGCCGTAGCCTAGCCAGGCAGGGCAGGACCGACCCCTGAAACCGGGCTCCAGATCCCCCGTCTCGGGGGCGCCAAGGGTGTGCGGACCCCCTATATGCGGGAATGACCGAGAAGACACCCGGGGATCGCCGGTTCAAATCCGGCCGGCCCCACACAAACCAGAAAGATATAGGTGAGCGGGGTTATTTCCTACTGGAGCTACAGGAGGTTGAGAGATTAACTATTATATATTAGTAGGACACGTATTTTATTCCTAGTTTGTTCATTTGGGAGTGATGAATATGTCGTTGGATAAACTTCCCCCAAAGGCTCAACAATATTTGAAACAGATGGATGACCTTCAGAAGACATATGCTAGTATAGTTACCCAGAAGCAGCAGCTTCAACTAACATTAATGGAATACAGGAATGCTTCTGAAGCGATTAAAGACGTGCCCGATGACGGAGAGGTCTATAAACTGGTTGGGAATATATTCTTCAAGACTAATAAGAAGAAGGTTTGGGATGAAATCCAGGAAAATATTCAGATTCTTGAGGCGAGGATAAAGGCTCTGGAGACCCAGGAGAAGAAGATTAGAGAAGAATTGGAGAGACTTAGGGGAGAGGTTAATAAGCTATTGGCAGGTATGAAAGGATCGGGTTGAGACACCACTAATTTGTCCCTAGAGTCCTCTTCCTATTTTTGAAACATTATTCTATAGATTGAGTTTATATAAGCGATCGAGAATTGATAATAGCCGTATTATTGTGTTCAGTATACCTATGAATTTAGCTTGGGAGTTAGATCCAACATAGATTGAGAGGCAAGCTTCGTCAAGTTTTATTGACGAGTAGGGATCCATCTTCTCTCTGGATAGGTCGGGATATAATGCCGAGTAAAGATAATCGATTAATTCTTTATTATCCGTTTTTATTTCCATTGTGAATTCATATTTAAATATTGGTTTGTCCGTCATAAACCACAAACCTTCCATCAATATATGGAAGAACCTTCTTGCCTTTATGGTCATAGAAGTTAAAACTTAGAGAATCATTTTTCTTTTTTATGATTAGTGTTCCGGTCTCACCCTTCCCAGGACCATAAAACGAGTAGAAGTATAGTTTCAATACTTTCATAGTCGGCTCTTCAACATTCTCAAAAACCACCTTTTTCAGACTATTAAAGACATATTCTTTTTTTACATCTACTTGGAGACTCAAGGAATTTATTATTAATTTCCCAGCACGTCTCAGGAAAATTTCATCCAATACTAAGAACTCCAAGATCCCGGGGTTCCCTCTATAGTTTTCTATTATTATTAGGCGGGAGAAGCCTTTTTTAATCATATATTCTCTGAGGTCTTTATATCCCATACTTCCCCTATTTATTTTTCTAAAATAGGGTACTACTCTACATAACTCCTTTGCAAGACGCCTACTTCTTCTAGTAGGCCTCCTAGAAGTGGTAACTAAAACAGGCATTTCAATAAAGATGATGATTACTAGATGTTAATAATGCTTGTTGGAGTATGAAGAAAATGAGGGTTACATGCCTCTTCTGAGGATGAATGGTTCATAGGCGCCTCCAGCAAATGTATACCCACAGCTTCTGCAACGCCACACTCCTACAGAGACCCACTTAACTGCTTTTTTCATACATCGTGGACATTCATATCGCCTAGTCTTCTTGTACATTATTAAATTCCATCGTTTTCTCAGTGTAGCTCCATATCTAGGGCCGAACCTAGCAGCTATATTGGGCAACCTTTTTCTAGCCAACCATAACCACCTCTATTCGTTAGTTTCTGTTGATTCATTCTTCACCATGCTTAACAAAATATCCCTAATTTCTCTACTTTTATTTAACGATATATTTAAAGCTTCAAAGACTTGTTCGTAGCCTAAAGCACCCTCATATAACTGGACCGCACATATCTCATCATTCTTTGTGTGTGTTATGGTTATTAATGCTTCGGCAACACTCTCTTCAACATAGTTTGGGTCTACATAAAACTTATCTCCTATTAGAGCTAAGGTGGTTGATATAGGTATATCTTTAACGGGAATCGGTACTCTAGGAACCTCCTTGAGCGAGATCTTATCTATTTCGTCTATATGTTCGGCTATGTATTTGGGGTCAGGCATTTTACCAGTCAGTAATGCTGCCACCGTTCCTAAGACCGCGGCATCCACTATATTTCCATCGTCATTAAATATGTTGAAATCCACAAACATCTTCAGCACTTTTTCACCAGGTACGATAACTAATTCGCTGAGATCCACTACACCGCTCTCTCGTATACTTCTGTCTACAACCCTACTTATCTCGATCTCCTCCTCACTGGGAGGCCCCGCTTCGGCCCCGAAGGAGGCGGTTGGGAGAACTTCGCCTTCAGTAATTAATATACCCTTATCAGGGGAGTCGCTGAAGGGTGTTCCGATCTCAAAATTAATTCCAACTATGATGAAAGTGTCTCCCAGCATTACCCTGGCCGACGCATCCGGTTTCTCAATAACATTAGGCTCTATTTTTATCGGTCTATAATCAAGGAAGTCTCTTCCATCTATGCGTTTATTTTCTTTAGCCATCTTAAGCACATTATTAGCCATAAGGAGTTCATGTAAAGTATTTTTCTTGAGATTATTTCTTCTCATTTATCTCACCCTCTCCTAAAGTAGACATTGACTCAAGTATATTCTTCAGGGCATTCAACTGCTCCTCATATAGTTGCATGGCTCCCTTTAGAGCCAGATCAAAAGCCTTCTTAAACTCTTCATGAGTCATTTTGCCATCCATCTGTAGCAGAACGACCTTCCGTAAATTGGGCATGATGGCGATTGGAAGGTCGGCTTCACCCTCCTTGTCCTCAATCTCACCTACATCCAGAATGATATGTCCATTGTATTTACCTGCAGAGCAACCTACAACCATATCACGCATAGGTATACCTGCATCGGCCAATGCCACAGATGCGGCGGTGATGCTGGCCACCCTTGTACTCCCTTCTGCTTGGGCAACCTCAATGAACACATCTATACTCATCTCGGGAAAATCGTCAAGAATAACCGACTGAGTCAACGCATTACGTATAACCTTAGAGAGCTCGATCTCTCTACGGCTTGGTTTGGGACTTTTACGCTCACTCGTGCTGTATGGATTCATGTGGTATCTGCAGTTCAATATAGCTCTGTCTTGGGATATTTCAAATTTAGGGAAATGTTCTTTAGGTCCGTATACAGCGGCAATTATCCAATTTCCACCTAAGCGGATCTCAGCAGATCCATCTGCATTCTTCAAAATATGTGCCCTAATCTTGTAGGGTCTTAATTCATCATATTTACGGCCATCAGGTCTAATAAACTCATCCACTTTTTCATTCTTCTTCTCTTTCTTAGGCATATATCAATCATCTCCTTCCTTTTCATCTTTCTTATCCAAATTAACTTCAAGCATCTTATTTATTAAGTCATTAACATACTCGGTTAATCCAGTTGCAAATGTCTTCGCGGTTATCAATGCAATAATTTTATTGAGAACCATGAATTTTTCATATGGCCCTTTGTACAAGATCACTCCATTTTGTGCTATTAATAGGTCTCCCCCTAGCTTCTCTTTTAGAAGCTTAATCATGCTTCCCTTCTTACCTATTATACGGGGGAGTTTTGTGGACCACACCTTAATTATATAATAGTCAGTTAGTTTACCCAGCCGCTTATCCTTAGTTTTCTTAACATCCTTAACTGTAACTAATATGTTTCCTAACCGCCTAACTTCGGAGACATATAAGCCGACTACATCACCTATTTTGTAGTATCTACTTAACTCGTCTTTCCGGGGATCAAACCTTTTGTTCAAGACATCTGCAGCCGGGAGAAAAGCCTTTACGAATGACCCGATATCGATAAACCATCCATTTGGGGCATAACCTACTACTACACCTACGACATAGTCACCCTTTACTGGTCTATATATGTCTTTATATGGGATTAAGTCGATCGATTTCCCCGATATTTGGGCCACACCTACTAGGGACGGTACATATCCCCTTGCATCCCGTATAATCTTTTCATCAACTTTTTGTGCAGGGCCTTTATGTATGGATACTCCGGGTAACGCTATTACTCGTTTCATATTCTAAACACCATTTATATAGTTTTTTCCTCCACGACTTCGACGTAGGCCGTTCCACCAGTTATACTCCCCAATTTTTCTATAAATTCTGTTTTTAAGCCGGAGGGTATAGAGACTCTGGCTTGGAGCGACCCGTCGTTAAGCCAATCCTCACTAAGTATGTCAGATGCGTTCTTTATAAAGCCATACGCCTTTCCTACATACATAGGTGGAATCCTTACACTTAGTATAGTTAGTTGCTGCTTTATGGGTATGACTGTAGACAATATTTGTATAACGTCTTTGACTTGCTCCTCTGCAGGTATAAATGGATCTATTTTTATGTTTACTTCTTCCAATGCATTTTCCAACCTCATTAGGGGGATGGGTAGATTGGTTCTTGCGTCTACACAATACTTGGATATATAGCTAAGAATCTGTTTTTTCTTCTCCTCTATCAATCGACGTCTCTGCTCTGCTTTTATTAAGAGTTCACCCTCCTCCAGGATCTTTTTAGCTACCTCGTTTATATCGGTCGTTCCAAATACACTCATAATATCGGATTTAGAGGCTCTTAAACCCTTCTTAGCGTCGGTGTAGATTTCATCGTAGACCAAGATATTATCAAATTCCTTCCGCTTCCCCAGCTTATATTCTAGTGCCCTGTCAGGGTCAACTAGAATCTCGAATCTTTTTGATCCTTTTTTAAAGCGGGCTATTGTATACTCACTCATCTCCAGCCACCTAGGATATAGGTCATATTTTTGGGTCTTCCTCCAACATATATAATAAACGTTGACTGAGCATATATTACTTAACTTTAATTCTTAAGTATTTAGGGGTCCCTCACTTAGAGACCATACTTCTCCTTAGCTTTCTCTACATAGATAATGCTATCTTGGATTGATAGTAATTTTGCTTTAGCAGTCTCTCTAGGTATCTCCAATATTCTTATCTTTAAATCCTCTTTCTTTCCAGATACTACATATATCGCGGCTGCTAGGAGTGTCTTACCCTCCTCTAGAGTCAAATCTTCATTATAATGTTTCCCTATGAACTCTATTGCTTCGTCAGAGCCTGCCCCTATGGCTGAAACCTTGTATTTTATGCATGATCCACTGGGGTCGGTGACAAATATATCCATTGTTTTGTCTGGGTTTACGCCACCGAAGATTATGGCTACGCCGAAAGGTCTTACGCCCCCTTGCTGTGTGAAGCTCTGTTTAATATCTCCTATTCTTTTTGCTATTATCTCGGTATAGGGAGGTTCATCATAGATTAATCTATGGTGCTGTGCATACTCCCTAGCATATTCGATTAGAGCACGTCCATCTGGGACGTATCCCGATATCACTGCTGCAATATTCTCATCTATTATGAAAAGTTTTCTACTGTAGTTTTCATCTTGGAAGCGGGTTAAACTCTCTTCTGCACCTAATACGATACCCTCACTTGTCAACATCCCAACAGATATAGTTCCTCTCTTAACAGTTTCCAATGCATATTCTACTTGAAATATTCTTCCATCAGGTGAGAAGACAGTTATTGCCCTATCATAACCTGCTTGTCTTGCAAACATTTTTATTTACATCCCCACATCCGACAAACTAAACTAATAATTTAGTGAATACGTAATAAGTATTTTAAGGATTTAAATATTAATACTTACTCTATGACCCTACAGTAAATATCTTTTGCCTGACTTCAATGTTGTCGAGATCCCTTTCAACAATATTTTTTCACCGTATTTTTCTCCATAGAATATAGTGGATGCTAGTAGTTGTGGGACATATTTACTTGAGATAGCATATATGGCAGTATTACCTTTATGCTGCACCGTCTTTAGGCCAGATATATATAATAGTTGGAGACCGAATAGTTGCTTAAATATCTCTTTAAGTTTGTCTGGGTCGTGTTTCTCGTCTACCTCGAGAAAGACGTATCTCCAGTGGATTACTTTAACTGGCATCTATCCATCACCTTTTTCATATAAAACGCATTTTTCCACTAACTTGATTGGCAGTGTAGAGATTACATTGTATGAAAAGTTGTTGTATCCTACTAAGCCATAAATGAAACTTGCTACTTGGGTTGGACTATATATTGAGTGTCCAGTAGACACTATAAGTTTTTCATTGTCGAGTAGAAGCTTTAAGAGATACAGTCTTTTTGATAGCCATCTAAGATTAACGGTCTTTTTTGATATCTGATACTCAAACAAAATAGGTTTTTTGATTAGCTTGATAAGCATCCGGAAGGTGGGTGAATTTATGGATATTAAATTGAATTTTAGAGAATCGTTGGGGTTTAGGGTTTTTTTAAAGAAGATGTCATCAATGCTAACTATGCATGCTTTCTCAAATATTTTACGTCTAAGTCTAAAAATATCTCCTCTATTTACTTCGGTTTTGTCTTTAAAACTATTTAGAGAAACGTGGAATCGTGAAAACACTTTGAAGTCTCCTTCTATACTTGTTAGTAAGGTATGTTTAAGTTGCTCGTGTTTTGATAGATCTCTAGGATTATCATATATTATGGCGAATCTGTTGTATCCAATCTTAACAAAAGTTTCTAGCATATTTTTAAGGCCCTCTGTATCGGAGGTGAATTTTATTGCTAAATTGTAATAGAGGGCACCATTATTTTTCATTTTGAATCTTCCTCAACAATTTGTTTTTAGTTATATTTCTAATAACTATTCTTATCGAGTCGGATTCTCCTAGAGATAGTATTCCTTTACAGAATTGTTGTTTATCAAGTCTAATATACAGCTTATTTTTATGGATAAAATCATCGAGATTCTCTATTAAAAAGGTTTTGTCATGAGACGGAAGCTTACTAAAGATTGTCTCTAGTAATTGGTCGGTAGACTTCCTGTCCAGTCTTATTTTGAGATATACTAGTGGATTTCCAAAATGCCCAGACAAGTCTATTCTTTTAAGTTTAAGTCTCTCTAAATCCAGTGAAAACACCTTTTTTACTGAGGTCAATACTTTATTAAAGTCTTCTGTTGCATGTATAATTATATCTAATTCGCCACTACTCATTATAGATTTATTATTATTTCTTACAGTTACATAAATTAAACTATGGTGTTGTGGATTGGTGTATGTACTGGGAATCGAGTCAACGGCACATACATTTGGCGTGGGCATAATTGATTCTAAGTTTAATATTTTATCAGATGCACGTAGTGTTTTGAGGCCGTCGGGCACTTTAGGTATAGATCCTGGTGAAGCGGCCGAGCATCACTCAAGAGTGGCGGTCAATGTACTTCTCGAGGCACTGGATAAAGCAAATCTTAAACTTAAAGACATTGACATAGTAGCATTTAGTAAGGGACCTGGGCTTGGACCCGCTCTTCGTATAGGTGCAACATTGGCCCGGGGACTGGCATTTAAGTATAATAAGCCGATTTATCCTGTTCATCATGGGTTGGGACATATAGAATTGACTGTTCATTTAACCAACATGAAAGATCCACTTGTTTTACTGGTCTCTGGGGGGCATACGGCTATACTGGCATTCAATGAGGGGAGGTGGCGGATCTATGGGGAAACTTTAGATATTACTGTAGGAAACTTATTCGATTCATTTGCCAGAAGACTAGGTATAGGGTTCCCTGGAGGGCCGGTTATCGAGAGGATGGCCCTAAAGGGTAAGAGATATATTGAGTTACCCTATAATGTTAAGGGAAATAATGTGGTTTTTTCGGGTCTACTAACTCATGCAACCGATTTGGTCGACAAGTATAATAAGTATGACTTAGCTTATTCTCTTCAAGAAACGGCCTTCTCGATGTTGGTTGAAGTTACCGAGAGAGCGTTGATACAGACCGATAAAAAGGAAATATGTATTGCTGGTGGTGTAGCCTCTAACAACAGGTTATTTAACATGATCAAGACGATGGCGGAGGACCATGGCGTTAAAGTTGGGAGATTAGAAGGGGATTTGAGAAGATTGAATGGCGATAATGGTGTTCAGATAGCTCTTTTAGGATTATTGTATTATGAGGCTGGGACTCCGGCAACCGATTTAGACAAGACTTTTGTCTATCAGAGAATAAGGGTGGATGAGGAAGATGTACCATGGAGAATGTAGTAGTAGGGTTCGTTAATAAAGGAAGACTTATCCATAAAGGAGCTGAAGCAAACATTTATCTTTTAGATTATATGGGGGAGGCGACCGTCCTTAAGATTAGAGTTAGGAAAAAGTATAGAGACAAATCGATAGATAGATATTTAGTTAGAAGTAGGACGTATAAAGAAGCGTATGTTCTTGAAGTCGCTGAAAAGCTTGGTGTTCCAGCACCCAGACTAATCTATGCTAGTATAAATGGAGGAATTCTTATAATGAGCTATATCGGGGGGGAGATTCTTAGAGACTTGTTGTTACATAATATGTTATCTGAGAAGGAAAAAGAATTTATTTTTAGAAGACTGGGAATGTATTTATCACGTCTACATAACAATGGTATTACACATGGTGATTTGACTACGTCAAATATTATTATATCTGGAAAAAAAGAGTTATATTTAATTGATTTCGGTTTAGCCAATCTGAACTCAAGCGACGAAGAAAAGAGTGTTGATGTAGAGATGTTTGAGAGAGTGCTTTTATCAACTCATACTGGTGAAGCCGGAAAGTTGTTTCGATGGTTTATTGATGAGTATGTGAGATATATAGAGAATCCTGATGAGATATTGAGGAGATATAGAATAATTAAACGGAGTGGGAGGTATCATGCTCAGAAAAGTTAGTTTTGTTACTTCTAATGTTCATAAGTTTGAAGAAGCCAAGGCTGTTCTTACACAATTTGATATTGAGTTGGTTCAGATACCTACACCTATATCAGAAATACAGTCTGATGACCTAAGGGAAATTGTAATATATAAAGCAATGGAAGCTGCGAAAGTTGTTGATCCTCCGTTTATAGTTGAGGATACTGGGCTATACATTGGTGAGTTGAATGGTTTCCCTGGACCATATGCATCTTATGTATACAAATCCCTAGGATTAAGAAATATCTTAAAATTGATGACGAATATTAGCAATAGGTCTGCTGTGTTTAAAGCTGTTGGAGCAGTAGTCTACAGAGAAAACGTCTTTAAAATTTTTGAGAGTTCTGTTAAAGGAACTATTGCCGATAGTATTAGAGGAGGACATGGATTTGGGTACGATCCCATATTTATACCTAGTGGGTCTACTCATACATTTGCTGAAATGGTTTTAGAGGAGAAAAACAGATGCTCTCATAGAGGGAGATTATTCAGAAAGATAGGTAGTTTTCTTACCCAGGTTATTTAGTGTAATGTGATAGGCATTCGGGTGGACTGTGCAGTGAAGTAAAATATTTAAATACAGATTTGAGTTTTATTTTGATAAGTCGAGGGGAGGATACATATGGCGAGGATGCATATACGTAGAAAAGGTAAGTCACACTCAAAGAGACCAGTTGTTATGAAAAAGCCTGAGTGGCTTACACTAAGTAAAGAAGAGGTTGAGGAAATAGCTTTAAAATTAGCTAAAGAGGGGAAATACCCCTCTGAGATAGGGAGAATTCTTAGAGATCAGTATGGTGTACCTACATTTAAACAGGTTACAGGCAAGAAATTAAGTAAGTTTTTGAAGGAAAAAGGAATAGTTTATGAGTATCCTGAAGATTTGGCTAGGCTTATTGAAAAAGCAAAGAATTTAACTAAACACTTAAAGGTCCATAGGAAGGATTACAGAAACAAGCATTCTCTGGAACTTATTGAAGCAAAGATCCATAGGCTATCTAAATATTATAAGAGAATGGGAATACTTCCCCCGAACTGGCGATATAGAACTGTAGTAGCTAAGATTGAGTAGTAAGAGTATTGATTCTCGTTGAGAGGTAGGTAATATACCTGTATAGTACATATTTTTATAGTATTTGTATCTCCATCGTTATTATTAATAGAAAATCTACTACTATATTAGTGATATTTCCATAAGTGTATTTTAAGATGAAGAATGGAAAAATGTTAAATTCGATTAAGGATGTGGCTGAGGTCATAAAAGGTGTTGATGGATTCATATCTGTATTGACACACTATGATGCAGATGGTCTTGCCTCGGGAGGGGCGATTACCAGATACTTGTCTCTTTTGAATAAGAGGTTTGTTGTAAGAAGTACTGCAGCACTTACAGACAAGATTCTTAGTGAATTCTTTTCGATTAAGTCTAGTTTATATATTGTTCAAGATATGGGCAGTGGCGATATTGATATTTTAATAAAGAAGTGGAGGGAACTGTCGGAAAATTCGATACTTATCGTTATAGACCATCATAAACTTGGTGAAGGGGTTTTGGAAGAAGAGGGTGATTTTATACTTCTCAATCCAGAGATATTTGGATATGATGGCGGCAAGGTAGGATGTACTTCAGTACTGGCAAGTTTGGTCGGCTATTTTGGCAGTGGAGAGAGAGATAAGTATTTTGTAGAGATCGGTTTAGTCGGTGCCACTGGTGATATGCAACTAAATAACTCCGTTGAAGGTATAAATAAGTATCTTTTAGATTTGGGTATAAAGCTGGGTATTGTTAAATATGAAAGGGAATTTGTCTTCTTCACACCCCGGAAACTTCCTGTTCATAAGGCGATAGTATGGAATATGGTTCCATATATTCCCGGGTTTTCCGGAAGGGATGATATTGGGTTAAACATTGTACGTAAATCTGGAATTAAATACAGGGATAAAGATGGTAGATACCTAACTATAGAGGAGTTAAGAGATGAGGATAAGGAGAAACTGCTCGAGTTGATCACTAAATTTATAGCTAGTAAAGGTATTGAGGACATATCTACTGATGGCCTCCTTGTGAATGTGTATTATTTGTTAGGGGAGAAAGACCCGTATCTTCAGACCACAGGGGAATTTTCAAATATATTAAGTAGCTGCGGAAGGATGGACCGAGAAGAGGTTGCAATTTTACTTGCCGCTGGATTTAGGAACAAAGAGACTAAGGTTCTAGATGAAGCAAAAAGAATTTTTGATGAAAGGCGTAAAGTCTTGGCTAGGTACCTAGATATAGCGGATAGTGTAGTTAAGAGATATGGAGACAGGATTGTATTGATCGACATGAGAGGAAAAGAATTTTCTCATAAATTTAGTGGAACCATCTCCACATTATATTCTAGGTCTCCCAATTACAAGGATGACATTATCATTGTATTGTCGTATATGGATAAAGAGGGAATTAAGATATCCGCGAGGGCTCCTAGAAAACTTGTTGATGAAGGATTCGACTTATCCGTGAAGATGCGTATGCTCTCGAAGAAACTTGGTGGGAGAGGGGGAGGACATAATGTAGCCGCTGGTGCATTAGTTCCCTTGGACTCCGACTCAGTAATTGTAGATGAGATAATTAAAATTTTGAGTGAGCATGATGAAGATACAGATTAAATGTATTATCAAATTTAATCACATACCAGATAAAGATAAGTTGACTATAGTTAAGGCTTTAGAACCAGATAATCTCAATTTAGGCAATAAAATAAGGATAGATTGTAGTTTGAAGGGGGAGACATTAACGTATGTACTGGTTAATGAAAAGTCGCTAGCCTCCGGTATTCATACATTAGCCGATCTGGTTAGAAATATAAATACAGCCTTAAAAGTAATTAGGCTTAAAGAGTGAATAATGTATTTTGAAAGTTAAATGCTTATTTATAACTTGTTATACATAAATAGTTAAGTTTGGCTTTGTTGGGAGATGCAAAGATGGTAAGAAGAAGGATTAGGACGATAAAAAGGAAAAGGAAACTGTATTTGACTGTACAGGCTCCAGAAATATTGGGAGGCATGATGCTAAACGAAATTATAGCTACCAGTAAAGAAAGTGTTATAGGTAGGACATATGAAACACTTTTGGCTGATATAACGGGGGATATAAATCACCAATTTAAGAAAATAAGATTCAAAATTGTTGATGTGAAGGATAGTGTGGCAAAAACAATCTATTTTGGCCACGAGTATTTTAGGGAGTATGAAAAGTCTCTGATTATGAGGGGTACAAGCTACGTTGAAGCAATACGGGATGTGACTACAAAGGATGGATATAAATATAGAATTAGAGTAGGCGTTTACACAACTAAGAGAATCAACAATTCTCGTAAAAAAGCCATACGCAGACTTGTCTTTTCATTACTAGATAAATGGGCATCACGGAGTGATAATGAGACATTCATTAAAGACATGATATTTGGTAAGATTGATGAGGAGATTAAGAAGGTGGCTAGAAAGGTTTATCCCATTAGGGAAGGTACAGGTATAATGAAGGTTAAACTTATCTCTATGCCTGAGACTATACAGTCGAAACAATAGAAACAACATCCCGATGATTTAATATGTAGTCGCCTTTAAGCCTCATTTTAGTCCTAATGTTTATGCCAAACAGAAAGTTTTTTCCTAAGTCTGTATGGATCATATATGCGAAATCCTTAAGTGTAGTTCCCTTGGGAACGAGATATGCGTCTGGTAATATGTTACCTTCTGCGTCTGTCAATTTATTTGGATCTCTTACGGGATAGACCACGATATAGTTTAATAAATCGAATACGACATGGTTAAGTAACTGTTGGATACCTGTGCCACCATATTTTTCAAAAATTTTTTCTCTAATTTTCTCTAAGGCTCTCAGTTGTTTATTATTTAATTTATCTTCTTTTATTATGGTAAAGTCATTATCCCCTGGTAAGTATTTGATAATTTTCTGATTGGCTAGTTTCCTTAATACTAGTTCAGATAAAGCGCTAATTGGGATTATATCGTATCCCATCTCTTTAAGTTTGTTGTAATTTTCCCAAGCTATATCATAATCAATTTTATTGCCTGCTAATACAATCGGTTTACTTAATCTTCTGAGATGCTTTGTAAACTCAATTAATTCCTCGTCACCCCACTTATTATAGGGAACTCCTAATTTCTCGCTAATTGAGGACAATGCATTTTTTATATGGTCGATACTTAGCTTTACTCCAGATAGCTTTTCGTATATTACTTGGTTAATATCCAGTTTCCTCATTTTTGTTAGCTTTACTATGTCGTTCCAGTGTCTACGTATTATTGAATATAGCCACATATCTAGCTCGTTCTCTAGGAATTTTATATCCTCTAGTGGGTCGTGTGTACCTGGACTAACTGGTCTTCCCTCAATATCTGTAGAGCCGGATAGGTCTATCACATGAATAAGTACGGAAGTTTTGCTTATGCTGTCAAGGAATTGGTTTCCAAGGCCTCTGCCCTTCCATGCTTCGGGGACAAGCCCAGCTGTATCCACCAATTTTATTGGTATGAAGCGGTTGCCATCTATACAGAAGCTATTTTTTGGGCTGTCTTTCACATTAAATTCTTTACATACACAGTCTATTCTTATGTATCCGATGCCTACGTTAGGTTCTATCGTTGTAAAGGGATAGTTGGCTATTGGTACATCAGATAGTGTTAGTGATGCAAATAGTGTAGACTTTCCTACATTAGGTTTACCCACTATTCCTATCTCCATATTTTTTCAGTCCCCAAATAGTTTACTAAGAATTAGTTAAATGAATTATTATTTATAAGATGCATACAATCCTTTTTACATGAAAACCGTCATTGGTATAGTTACCGATCCAGTTCACCCTAAATTGCTGACATTACTTGAGGAGAAGGGATTTAAGTTTGATTATCTGCCGGATATATCTAAGGAAGAGTTGGCGAGGGTGATCAGTAATTATAATTATATTATAATTAGGGGAAGAACTAGGTTAGATAGGGAGGTTCTAGTTAATGCCTCTAACTTAAGTGTAATTATTAGGTATGGTGTTGGGTTGGATAATATAGATTTAGATTATGCGAAGGAGAAGGGAATTAAGGTTTACAATACCCCTTCAGCATTTACTGAGGCTGTTGCCGAGCTAACATTAGGGTTAATTATTGGTTTGCTGAGAAATATTGGAGAGGCACATAGGAGTTTGGTTAATGGGAAGTGGGAGAAGAAGCGTTTTCAGGGATTTGAACTTGCAGGTAAGACTGTGGCTATTCTAGGTTTCGGGAGAATTGGAAGAAGGGTTGCGGATCTACTGATGCCGTTTGACGTAACCATACTGGCTTATGATATAATACCTATTCCGGATTCCTATATAGAGAAGGGAGTTAAACCAGTTGAGTCTATTGAGGAGGCGATTGAAGAAGCAGATATTATTACTATACATATGCCATTAACCAAAGAGACTAAAGACCTTATAAATTATGAGTTGCTAAAGAAAGCCAAGAAGAAACCATTTATAGTTAACACCGCAAGAGGGAAGATAGTAAATCACGATGACCTAATTAGAGCTTTGTCTGAGGGGCTGATTAGGGGAGCTGCTCTAGATGTTTTCTATGAGGAGCCAGTAAAGGATGAGAGATTGTTAAAGATGGAAAATGTATTGTTGACACCCCATATTGGAGCACAGACCTTAGAGGCTAGGGAGAAGGCTGCATATGAAGTGATTAAGATACTAAAGAGAGAGTTTAGGGAAAATATTTAAATTATAGTTAATTAATAGTAAAGATTCGTTTAAAGTGGTGAAGAAGGAATGTATAGGTATCTTAGAGAAACATGGAAGAGGATCAGATCGTCTCCAGAATATAAAAAATACTTGACATATAAAAGGATGGAGTGGCGTAGAGGAGGAACTGTGGTTAGGGTGGAGAGGCCTACAAGGCCTGATAGAGCACATGCATTAGGATATAAAGCTAAGCAAGGATATATAGTGGTCAGAGTTAGGGTTTCTAAAGGTGGTTTAAGTAAGATCCCGCCTAAGTTGGGTAGGAGGCAGAAGAGAACTGGTATATCTAAAATAAAAAGACAGAAGAGTATGCAGCAGATTGCTGAGGAGAGGGCATGGAGAAAATATAGAAATATGACTGTGTTAGGATCCTACTATTTGGGGGAGGACGGTAAATATATTTGGTATGAAGTTATCCTACGGGATGAGCATCATCCTGCCGTTAAGAATGACTTAAATTAGAAACCTTGATCGCTGGGCAACATTGGTTTAATTAGCTCCCTCAATACGATTGTTGCATAGCTTCCCCTACCGAGAGAGAAGCCTATGTTTAGGACTTTATTTACTAGTGAAAAACTTATGCTGGAGATATCTGCAATTATTTTTCTGAAACCTCCACGTATTATAATTCCCTCCTTAACTAGTGATTGGAAATGATTTATGGATAATCCCTCTTCCTCCAGTAATTTTAGATATATTTCTCTAAAACCATCTTGGGTATCCATTTTTAGGTAGTCATATCCGATTATAGGTGCCAAGAGTCTTTTAGCGATTCTTCTCACATCCTCATTTAAATCACTACATCGAATAACGATATACCTATTTATGTCAGAGACATATTCAAGGCAGTAATCCTTAGGATAAACTTTTATTCCATTATCGGTTATTAGTCGCATGCTTAATGCCTTATTGAAGAGATATGATTGAAGAGAGTTTATGAAATATTTTATCATTGTTCTAAATCTTCTTTTTCTTAACTTATGCTTATTTAGGATTATATTTAGGTCTACAACCATCTTTAATTTGTTGTAGATTCGGCTAGGCAGCGACTCAACATATCTTGGGCCAAGTAGTATAGCCTTCCCCACTATGTGGTTAAGCCTATATTTTCCAAATCTTTGGTATCCATAGAAATTAATCACTCCTCGTCTTTTTATTAACTCAATTACTTGTTTAGTGTAGTTTTCGTTTGGTGGATCTCTAACTTTTATTTCAAAACGGTTCCCTTTTATTTGGTTAGCTATTTTGTAAGGATCTTCTACACCACAGATTTTTTTGAGTGGAATATCTAGTTTATTAAGTATGATTTCTAAGGAAGTTATGTGCTTTCTATGGATTACTAGATATTGAGTAGCTACTGAATACTTGTCTTTGAGGCCATATATATGCACTGCGTTATATGGAATATTTCTATAGAGCATTTTCTTTAATTGCATCGTGTCTAATCCGAAAGGTTTAACTATTTTTGTTAGGACCCAGTTTGAAGTTGAAGCTGGCTGGAAGTTTTCAAGAATCTCGTATACATAGAAATCGTTTTCACTTGATTTAATTTTTGATGATATCGATGCAGTTAAATCTCTGATACTTGTTTGATAGCAGAGCAGGCCGATTTTTAGATCTTCTAAGGGTGTAGGGATTTTAGCAATCGATAACATTCGCTTTGTCACCAGATATATAAATATTCGCTAGGCTTATCTTATGACATATTATAGTAAGGGTAGATGGCCAGTTATTTTGTCTATATATTCGACCTTGTCCGGCCCGATTCCTATACATGTAATTGTTCCCGGTGGGAGTTCGGTTAGCCCAGCGTCCCTGATTACCACAGAGACGAGACCTGACTCAACAGCCGAGTTGTGTAGTTTAATGAGTTCTGATTCACTATTTACTTTAAGTACTATTTTGGGTTGGTTATTATTTAACCATGCGATTGTGACATCTTTATTTGTTTGTAATGATTTGTAAAATGAGGTTACAGCCGCATGTGCTACTTGGGCTGCTAGTTTTCCTTTGCTAATCTTTAGGTCGTTCCGTACGACTATTACCTGTTTATATTTATATTGCATCAAGACTGATCAGCCCCTAAACTATTTTAATTTTTTAGTTATTTTAATTTAAGAGGGGTTTCTGCATTGCCCTATGGGAATCGAGTAATGATTGTTGGCGGAGGACCTATTGGTCTATTGACTGGGATACTTTTGCTAAAGGATGGCTATGATGTATATCTGTTTGAAGAAGATAGGGATATTGGATATCCCCAGCATTGTACAGGTATAGTTAGTGGAGAGGCTTTAGACCTATATCCAATCTCTAGGAACAAGCTTATTGTAAACAAGTATTATGGGGTATACGTTAAAGTCGGAAGAGTTGATGCAGATATATATAGATCCACTGTTCCAAAGGCCTATGTTATAAATAGAGTTTTGCTGGAGAGGGAATTGGCAAAAAAATTCGTAGACAATGGTGGGAGACTCACTTTAAACAGAAGAGTTAATGTTGATGTTCTATTGAATGAAAATAAATTTAATTTCATTATTGATGCAGGTGGGGCGAAGAGTCTTATAAGGAAGGGATATAAGGATATTTTGCCAGCTATTCAGATAGATATAGAGCCTGAGAAAGAAGTTTTTGATAGATATTTAGCAGGCATCTTCATCGATAAAGAAATAAATAGTGAGTATTTTATATGGGTGTCTCCTCGTTCGAATGGGATATATAGGATTGGGAGCGCCTCCTCAAGAAACTTGAAAGATAAACTTATCTCCTTCATTAAAAGAGAAGGATTGTTCGGCAAGATCTCTGGTAGGTTGGGTGGATTAATTGTTACGGGCGGTCCTATAAAAAACTTTGTTTCTGGCAATGTATTG
>JALTTZ010000055.1 GCA_027047855.1 Nitrososphaeria archaeon | reverse complement strand
CAGCCCCCACAGGGGGTATGCTTGACCGGGCTACACCACCGGAGCACATCCAGACCATTTATTTATGAAATAAATGAACACCTAATTAAATATTTCTTATCAAAAAAGAAAAGCATCCAACATATTTTTCGAAATGTTTTATAGGGAATACGGATACTAAAGGCTACTTCTACATCTAGAAGAGTTTAATATAGAGTCCATATTTGTCTGATTACTCCACCCACTCGCCCCTAATCTCCAATACCAAGCGTATATCCCTCTCCTTAACAGTAACCCTCCTATTCTGCTCCGCTATCTTAATCGCATGCTGAGTAATTTCGCGGGCAACCTTCTCCAGATACTTAGCGAGCAATGCAGCGGCATCGTCACTAACCTTCTTGGCCCCAGCCTCCTTCATAATCTTATACACAGTAAATTTATGAATAGCCATAACAAATATTCACCATATCTATTATAGCAAAGATGCCTATATAATATTTTTAGCCAGATCGATTTAAAACTCAAATTTTTCCAAGATTATAGGTGGACGACATACCTTGTGGTGATTCAGAATGAGACTAATCGACGCTCACATACACTTATACAGCGAAGAATACAAAGAGAACCTAAAAAAGATAGTTAAAGAGGCTGTTGAAGAAGGAGTTGAAACCATACTATGCGTAGCGGAGGATCTCGAGACGTGTAGAGCCACTCTAGAGGTCGCCCAGCGCTTCGATACGGTTCTCCCAGCCCTCGGCATGCATCCATGGACAGCTATAAACAGCCCCCAGGAACTCGACGATACCGTCAAGTTCATCATTGAGAATATCGACAGCATCATCGCTGTTGGGGAGGTGGGACTAGACAAGAAATATGACAGTGGAGAGAGGGGGTGGATGAGGCAGATCCAAGTATTCAAGAAGATGGTTGAGCTCGCCCTAGAGTACGGAAAACCCTTAAATATTCATTCTAGAAGAGCTGCAAGAGACGTCCTCGAGATACTGAGAGTTTACAATGTTGAAAAAGCCCATTTTCACTGGTTTACAGACGATGAAGCCACCCTTCGTGAAATCGTCTCAGAGGGATATTATGTGTCATTTACACCCTCAGTAATATACTCAAAGAGACTTCAAAGATTAGCTAAAATAGTTCCTCCCCACCTGGTTCTAACCGAGACGGACGGGCCAGTAAGATTCTATGGGCCACTTAAAGATAAACTTACAGAACCAAAACATGTAAGCCTCGTACTCAACAAATTAGCTGAGATATATGAAATGAAACCCCAAAACCTGAGTGAAATAATTGTAGAGAACTTTAGAAGATTATACTCACATATCTAACCAACTCAATAAGAACCAAAAACAGACCCCACCAAGCAACATGAAAAGCGACAACTATAAATTTCTCTTCATATCCAATAGACTTCTTTTAAACATCGCTAGATATTCTAAATCAAGCCCAAACAAGGAGTGAATATAACCATATAGACAAAGCAGCCTACTTCTAAGATCTCCTCTTTCATAACATAAAGAAAAAACCTTACGGGCCTCATGCATCCTCCTCTCAATAAGAAGCCTCCTACCCATCAACCATAGATGTACAGAGACAGATCTAATAAACTGCCTATATAAGAGATTCTCATCAGCCTTCAGACTACATCTAACACCCTCAGGTAGGCCGCGATAAATATTGAATAAAAAATCAGAATTTAGAACTATATCCTTAAGATAGCTCCTAGTAGTTTGATATTTATGCTGCCTCCAATAACCCAAAATATAATCAATAGACAGAGCCGACCACTCAACATGCATACATAAATTCACTATCGTAGGTATATGTATAATAGGAGCATCCTTAATTTGAACGAAACCTCCCGCATCAAGAAGCTTATCCCTAGCAACCATATATGTACTAGAATGGATCCTACCCCCACTAAATAAATAATCCAAAAAAGCGGATTTAGACCACATATGCATATTAGGAAGAGAAGATGATATACCTATGAGCCTATTCAACCGATTAATGAGAGCCACCCTACCCCAAGAAAAAACCAACCCCTTATATTTATAGAATAATTTAGTCTGTAAACGGAGCTTATAACTAGGCCAAGCATCATCACCCTCTAAAACCGCTATATACTTACCCCTAGCCTCCTCCAGAGCCCTATTATAATTTCGACTTAAACCAGCTATACCTACGTGCCTCCCCTTGATATAGGTAATACGCCTATCATCAAGAAAGCGATCAACAACATCCTCAGTACCGTCCTCGGAACCATCATCATAGATAATAAGCTCCCAATCACTGAAACTCTGTCTCAAAACAGACTCAATAGCATAAGAAATATACCTAGCTTGGTTATAAGTCACCATCAATACAGAGACACGGGGTTCGCCGGCCATAAACACCCCCACTCAACACCAATTCACAATTAAAATCCATTACACATATATAAGAAATGTATATTAAGTCTGCAAGAAAACCTCTAACCAGGTCTCCTCTTTACCATCGCCTCCATATCCCTCCGGAGTAATCGAGTACGATAATATAATGGATTAACGATAACTGGCTCCCTCCCCCTCACCTCAGATGAATTGTCGAAAACCTCGGTCAAAACCCTTCCAAAAAAGTTACTTGGGATAGGTAGGCCAACTACATGCATAATCGTCGGGGCAATATCATATAGCGCCACATCACCTATATCCAGGTCACGCCTTATATCACTACCCCAAGCAATAAAAACACCGAAAAGTCTATGGCTTCCAGTAAGCCTAGGAGAAAACACGTCATCAATGTAAATAGAGTCGTTATAGAAGTCATTTATAACAACAGACCTCCAGCCATTAACGGAGATAATAATATCGGGAAGCTTATCCACCCTTCTACCTTTATAAATCAATTTAGGTCGATATATAGAAATATCAACCTCCTTATTCAAATCAAACCGAACGTTCATCAGCATATACTCAATACGTTTTAGAATCTCGTCATATTTATCGATAAAATTCCTATTCAAATATATCGCACCAAATGGAATGGTATGCCCCAAGACAACGACCGGGCTCTTCTCAACATCAATATACGTAGATGGCTCCGAATACCTCAGCATAACATCCCTACCTGATGAGACCAGTCTCCTAGGAAGAATTTTCTTAAGGAGCCTCCTCAAAAAAAAGGAACTAAGCATAATCCTAACTAAACTCCCCCTAACCCTCTCGCTTACCGACCGCTTCCTAAGAACAACAAACCCCTTATCATACAACCACCTACCTAAATTAAATATGCCCCAATGAGGCCCAAAACCATGGTCAGAAACAACAATCACATCATCAGCTACCTCCATCACCTCACCCAAGTATTCATCTATTAATTTCCAACAGCCACCAATTCTATCCAAGATGTACTCTGTATCACTACCACTTGGATGTAAGGGATGGCTAACATCAATTACATGCCACAATCTATGCTGAAGCCAATCAGTAATAGATATCACATCTACAAAGAGATCCCACTCCCTACTCTTTAAAAGCCCCTTCGAAACACTCAATTTCATATTTAAGGCCCTATCAATATCATCGAGAAACCTATAGACATCATCATACCTCACATGGTTATAAGGAACACGTATATTATACTCACTAGGATCCAAACCCAATCCGTTAAATAAATCAGAGGGATATAAAGATACTCTACCACCCCATGAAGCAACCATAAAACCATTGACTGAATACGCTGGATACAATAGAGGATAATCAATAACACCAACTTTATAATTCATAACACTCAAGAAATCCCAAATGGATCTACCCCGGAAATCAGCCACCCCAACCGAACTCAAGGAATAATAACTACTCAATTTAAAAAAATCGATAACACCAGTCTCACCTGGACTTAAGCCGGTTGCTATAGCCAACCAAGCGGGACCAGTTACCGGGGGAAGAGTAGACCTAAGTTTACCCCTAGCGCCACAACGAATCATACGATCAAAATTACTTAGTTCGAACTCCCTAACAAACCTATCCAGTATACTCCAACCTACACCATCCAGCCCTATCAAAGCAACCCTTCTATGCTCAACCATCCCCAGCGAACACACCACCAAAGACTACTACCAAAACCACTACTATCGATATAATAATGCAAACAACTACATAACTAAATAAAAATTTAGAACCTAAACTAAATTGTCACTTTAGAATAATCTCCCAGATTCATCTGAACCACATTCCTATTACCCTCATCCCTAACTATCTGTGAATAACGCCCTATAAGACTCTCCTCAAGTCTATTAATCCCCTTGATTACAGCCCCATCC
>JALTTZ010000054.1:14277-28394 GCA_027047855.1 Nitrososphaeria archaeon | reverse complement strand
CTCACCATGATATCATTATATATATCATTCCATGAATCTAAAATTATGTTAAGAGTATTAAATTTCTGGTGGTTAATAGATGGCAAAGGAGAAGGATGACCTACTGGAACAGGTGAGGAGCCTCCTCAGCCATAAAGAAGATATTAAAGCCGAGTTCCATAGAGAAATATTGAAATTAGGAAGGAATGTAGATAAAAAACTATTAATTAGGGATATATTTCACCCAATCCTCTACATAACCGAGAAGAAAGATATCCGATACTACGACCCAGTCCTAGAACCAATAAAGAACACATTATATAAAGCACAAATATATCCTAAAGAGACGTTGGAAGTACTCACAAACATGGGTAAAACTCCCAAGAGAGAAAACTTCATAAAAATACATGCAGGAGCTTACCCAACAGAAATAGTAAATGGAGAATTAATAGTTTACAGAGAAAAACCAGAGATCGACTCAACCTCAATAGCTACCACCATCCTACTTGAGATAGGGCTCTTAACCAAGAGCGACATTGAGAAAAACGTCATACCCCGAGTAAAGAAAAGCCTAAAATACCTATTTAACCAGGAATTCAAGATAACAGGCCTCCTATATCAAGGAAAGGGTGAAGACTGGGCCCCTAAAGCGGGAAGAGAAGGCATAGTCACATACAGCAATATTATATATCTAATTCTACTCGAGAAAGCCATAAACCTGTTTATATCATACGGAGAAAAAAGCACAGTAGATATAATAAGAGAAAAGATGTCCAAACTAGTTGACGCTATAAACAAACACTTATGGTATAACCACTACTACGTAAATGGCATAACAACCCACGGGGCATCGGACTTGACATATATACTCGACACGATCTACCTGGGCCTAACAAAAACGTATGAACAAGACAACAGACTAAAGACACACATTAAAACACTTGCACGAACACTAACCACAGAGGAAGGACTACTAAGACTAAATGCACCATTAAACTATAATGACCATGTCTCGAAGATCAATCCACATGAAGATGTCAATGGAGGAATATGGATACACCTAAATATATTATATGCCTATACACTAATTAACAACCATGATATACCAAACGGAGTAAAACTACTCAATAAACTACTGGAATACAGGGACTACATATGGATAGATTCCAAAGAATTAAAGAAAGGAGTGAAAGGAGGGGCTCTAACAAACACTTCTTTAATTCTCAAATCGATGGAAAAAATTGAAAATATCCTACAAAAAGAAAAATTAATCGAAAAACTATAGCACCACTTAGATAAGAACATAATTAAGCACTAAAAATTATATATTTGTTATCACTAACATTAGAATCATATAAATTTTTAGGAGCGGATTAAAATGAAAAGCACCCTCCAGAGATCCATTATACTCCAGATAATACTTATATCGATCCTGGCCTATTCCGCCTTTGCAACATACCAATGGATAACGGTCGAAAAAAGCAACAAAATACTTATGGACTACATAATTACACAAACAGACTTCTCCATAGCAATAGTTGGAGATATGGGTTACGATATATCCTATCTCTTAGACATTAATGCATCTAACGACCTGCTTACCACAAAACTACATTATTATTTAATCAATATAAGGGTTCTGACCTACTCATCAATGATGCTCTATAAGTCTACAAAGGAGGATAGGTATTTGGTGATGAGAACTTCGATGGCCAACCTTGAGTCATTCTTATTAACTACAGCTAATAGCCAAGACCTAAGAAAGATCCTCTACAATAATATAGATAAGCTAAGAAAGATCTCGAGCATCATTAAAGAACTAATAACTATTGAAGATATAACTTTAGAAAAAGCCGAGAAATTACTGGAATTAACCAGCAACCTAGAAGCATAAAAATGAAGTAATTAGAAATTAAAGAAAAGAGAACAGGAATTTTTTGGGGCCCGGCATTAACCCGCCGGGGATTTTGGTGGGTGTATCCTCCTCCCTCGGGCCCTGGGAGGCTTTAAAGGACTTCGGCTTGCCCGGTGTGAGGGGCCGGCCCTCCCTCACCCGTGCCTCCATCCTTTAAAGCCTCCAAGGGAGGTGGATACCAACCTATCCCTTGGATGGGTGGGGATTGCATGCCTTTATGCAATCCCTCTATGCTGACCAGGTTTTTAGCGCCCCAGAGGCCTTACATCCCCTCGACCTCCCTAGGAAGCTAGATACATGCCGCTGCCCTTTGGAGGGTTGGGCCTTCCTAGCCCTCCTCAGGGCCTATTTGTATCTAGCTTCCCAGGGGGCCTTCGGAGATGCTCGGTCTCCGGGACACCCCCGGTCAGCTTTCCATCCAGGGATAGGCTTTCCTCCACCTATCCCCGGCGGGTTAATGCCACTATATTTGTAGTTAATGAACAACATTTAATACTACTGTACATGAAAATCGAGCCAATCGAGTTACATAACTCCCATATTTAATTAGAAAATCACTTAAACAGACTGTATCTAACCTGCTCCATATAGAGCCTTTTAATTTCGGATAGTGTAGCTACATCTTTGGGATCCTTATCCTCCCTAATCCTAGTTATACGGGCCAAACGTAAAGCATAGCCGCTCCTATACTTAGGGCTCTTCTGAATCTCGTTATAAGCCACCTCAACAACAATCTCTGGACGAACCCATACACGATAACCCTCATCCTTAACGACTAGCTCCTTCAATCTATTGGTCATATACTGAAACTCTTGGTCCGTCAGACCCTTGAAGGTCTTACCAACAACATAGTACCGATCCTCACTAGGCTCATACACAGCAAGATAATAATCACTCAGCCACCTCCTACGTCTACCGTGTCCCCACTCAGCCCCGACAATAACCACATCTATATATTCCGCGGGCTTAACCTTAATCCAATTCTTCCCCCTAACCCCCAGGACATAAGGGGCATCAAGCCTCTTAACCATTATACCCTCATGCCCCATCGATATAGAGCGCTCATAGAAGGCGCGGGCCACAGAAACATCATCAGTATACACCTTCTCAACAATTAAATCCTCAGGAAAGAGCCTCTCGAGATGCCCCACCCTCTTAATATAAGGCCTGTCAATCAGTAATCTCCCATCAATATAGAGAACATCAAAAAGATAGAGACGTATAGGAATTTCATGCATAACTTCCTCAACATCCTTGATACGCTTAAACCTCCTCATTAGAATCTGGAAAGGCAGAGGCTTACCATCCTTGAAAGCAATAACCTCACCCTCAACTATATACTCATCCACACCACTCCTTATCGAGGAAAAAACTATATCCCTTACCTCAGGAAGGCTCTCAGTAACCTCAGTCAAACGCCTACTAAAAACTCTAACTCTACCATCCTTATAATGAATCTGAACCCGAGCCCCATCATACTTAACCTCTACCGCAACTCTCCCCCCACCCGCCATTGTAAAAGCCTCATCCACAGTCTCCGCAGGAGTAGCGAGCATCGGCCTCATAGGCACAAAAAGAGTCGGCTTATTAATATATTCATCTACCTCTCCCTTCAAGATAATCTGAACAACCCTAGATAATGAACCATGCAACATATATAGCCTCCTTACAGTCTCATAGGGGAGATCGGCTGCCTGAGATAAAGATTTCAACAGATTACCCTCACTTACCCCAATCCTAAGTTCACCAAAGATAATCTTCATCAACCAAACCCTTTCCTCTTCCTCCATAGCTGCCAACAACCCTTGTAGAGCCGCCTCCCTCTTCCTAGCGGCCCCCTCACCCCGATACCTCGACAACTCAACCAATTTTCTATACACATCAGTTATGGTCGGCTTCGGAAGTGGAAAGAGTGGTCTTTGAACATTTAGAAGCGCGCTCCTAATCGTCTTGAAACCTACACCAAGCCCTCCCTCACCAGCCTCAATAGGATCGCCCGACAACAAGAGGAGAGTGGGAGCCCACTCCTCCTTAGGCAGTCTACTTATAAAAGAAGCAATTAAATTTACCTTCTCATTAGTAGAGCTAGTCACCTCAACCCGCTTACACAACCTAACAAACTCGCTGAAGAGCGTCATCTCAGACACGCTGTGAAGCCAGATCATTGAATAACGACAAAAAATTCTCCTTCTCACTATATGGAATCACAGCCGAGCCTTTGTCGGAATACCCATAACCCAATCCGCCCACGGTGAATGCGGCCGCCTCAACCAAGGCAGAGACCGGCTGCCTACGACCCAGAGATATCTTAAAGGCTAGTGATTTAGAGGTCCTCACAGCAACATTGATCCAATCCCTTGGGAGATAACCATATCCAGGAATATACGGATTACGCTCACACAACCCCAGCATATACTTATCCCTATCATAAAACCTAACCTGGTAACTCAGGTAACTGGTGAAGCTATCGAAGACACGCGTACCAACCTTATAAAACTTATTCTCATAGTCCTCGAACCAAGTAATAGACCCCCTCTCACTCAAACCCTCAACCTCGATAATCCTCAACATATCATTAAATAGTCCCTTCCTAACCTCCCTATACTCACCGGACTTATCTAAAATATACCTATTATCTCCCTCAACGAGAACCTGGAAAAGATCAAGATAAGCGTCATCATAATAACCAACTGAAGAAATTAGAGTAACCTCCTTATACAAACGCCTATAATCCTTATTAAACGAACCATAAGTAATTTTAATAGCATCTCCTTTCTTAACCACCACACCATTCTTAATAGCCTCATACATAATTCTCCAGTTAAGCCCAACAGGATAGTTGGGGGATTCACCATAACCTAGGACCGCCAACCAAGACCATCTACCGAATTTACCAGCATCAAATTGCCTACACATTAAATATGTAATTATAGATGCCGAGGGAGACTCGCTCTCCTCGAAACCATAACTCGACGGATTAATGTATAAAATATTCTCAGGAGGGGCCAGTGCCTCCGCATGATGGTCTATAATTAAGGTATTATCCATATGTTTCATATACTTATAGAAAGCGCCCCCTAAATCCGTGAAAATGATCAAGTCATAGTTCTGCTGCCCAATATCGCTTATAATATCAGGATAAACCTTGTCCAAGCATATAAAAGCATACTCAACTCCAATCTCATCATACAGCAATTTAAGTAATAAAGCGGAGGAAAGCCCATCCCCATCGTCACTAAATATAGTTAGGACCTCCTTAGCCTTCTTGATACGCTCCAATGCATCCGAAACCTTACTCCTCAAGACAGCAACACTATCCAAATTAAATCACCCGAAGAAACGATCCAGTCCAGTGCCAGCAACCTCAACTATAGACAACAAGGTCTTCTCATTAATGCCTATAGGCTCCACAACACGCGCCACTACAGGCAGAATCTGATTCCTAATATAGTACTCTCTATCTATCTTATTCATGTCCGCTTTCAAATAGTGGACAGACCGTTTATATAAAGGCCCTTCACCCTTAACCACAACATAACCAATAAACATTCCTTTCCGTATACGCCAACCCCTTCGACTCAAAGCCCTAGCCACTGCTATATGAGGAGCATTAGCCTTATACTCACTCAAATCCCTTGTAATCTGCTCCCAAATAACAAACTTATCTAAAGCCACTTTACCCGACCTAATTTCATTAACAATAGACCTAAACTCATCAAGAAGTCTATTCTTAGAAGCACCCTCCAGAACAAGTTTGACAAACCTGTACTGAGTCTCCCTAGCCAACTCACACCAATCACGCCTCACATACTCAAGCCCCACAATATCTATTCTACCATCGACAGTCAAACCCGCATAACGCTTCTTAGCCTCAGTGAAAAGAACCTTCCTATAAACCTTATCTATCTTGGCCTCCATACCCAAATACTCACTAATCCACCGCAAAAGACTATTAACCCTATCCTCATCATACTCAATAAACACGCTATCCGTATCTCCATAAATAATATTTAACCCGAGCTCCCTAGCCTTCTCAATACTCTCCCTGATCGTTCGCCTCCCTAAATAGGTAACCAATGAAGCTCCCTCAAACGAATACCACCTAGCGGCAATCCAACCCATATAACCATACATCGTGTTAGCCAGTATCTTCAATATCCTCTGCTTCGAATCTAGTAACTTATACATAGGAGAATCCCTGGGATACTCTTTCATCATCTTCCTAACCAGATCTCTCTCCCTAACAAGAGTCTCCACAATCTCAGGCAGAATTCCTTTGATATCCCTCCTAACACCTATCCCCAACTCTTCATAAAAATCCACATCTCCACCCGACTCCTTAACAATTGTATCGGGAGAAACATTATACTTCATAATAATTGACGGATACATACTCTTGAAATCAATCACAGCCACATTACTATGTACACCCTTTTTAGGCGAGAGAACCAGACCACCAGGATAACTACGCATCCGCCTACCTAGAACCTTAGGAATAAGCTCCCCCCGCTTTCTGCTCATACGCATAATATACTGCTCCGCCTGCCTACCAGAGGAAGCAGTCAAAACATAGTCGGGAGGTATCCCCGTTACACTAGATAAACTAAAGATCTGCTCCATCAGCTCCCAGAACAATTTATATATCGCCATAACCCTCCACTTAACATAATCAATCAAAACCTGTCTTCGATCATTCCAGAAGAGCGCATAGCTAAACGGGTCAATAGAAGTAGATGGAATACGCAACCCAGCATATTCAGCCAATTCCTCCAAAGTCTTCAACTCAAATATAGGATTGTCATCGACATACTCCTTCAAATCAATATTAATCCTGCCAAAAAAGGAGAAGTGTCCATATAGACTCTGATGAATCTCGTGACCCAAGACGCCTAATCCAATCTTAATACCTAGCTGCCTCCCCCTCCCGACTAAATAGGGCCAAACAAATGAGTTGCCCCCAAACGAAACAATCACATTCGGGTCCAATCGCTTCACAATCTCATTCAACCCTCGAATAATATCTGTATCATCCCGCCCACTCACCATAAACTCATGGTACTCATCACCATCATACACTGCAAGGTAATTTACAGGATCCCTATGGAAATCTGGTTCACCGAAATCAGAGATGACGACCATATCGACCGATATAGCTTTAATGGGAGGAAGAGGGGGGCCGCCTTCAACTCTTGACAAAGACTCTATTCTATATATAGACAAACCGTTTTTATCAGCCACCTTAGAGCCTTCAAAACTATACCAAGAGCATGGAGTAATATCGTTGTCAATTAAGTATTTTATGGTGTCCCTTACATCATCTTCATATAAATATTCATCCCCCACTCTCCTCCTTAAAACCTCCCGGGCCCGTTTAAGTTCCTCGGCCCCACCCGATATCTTGAGTAAATCAACCTCTCTACCAAATAGTCTCCTCCTAACCCTAGAGATTTTAATCCCACTATATTCGCTTGATATATTTGAGAGTAAACTCGATACCCCCGACTCCTCAACAACATAGAAATAGTCATCGAAATGGTCATTTAACTCGTATAATCTCCCGTCCTCTCCAAGACCTAATAAACATACATTCTCATCTTTTGAGCCAGTATAGAGAGGGTGTGCAACATCGAATAACCAAACATTATACCCAGCCATACCTACAAGAATTATTAAAACCATGTGGGTATAAAATATTTATTAAGAGGCAGACTGATTAACTTATAACATTGTTAAATGTATGGTGTAAATAATGAGCAATGGATTATTATCCGATGAGGATAAAAAAATCATAATGAATGATTACTGGTCCAGAATGCAGGATACTGTGAAACTAATCTACATCAATAAGAAGGACACCTCCGACTGCCAATACTGTGACATAATTAAACAACTTTATAATGAACTGGCCAATATGAGTGAGAAAATTACTTTAGAGGAGTATTATTACGAGGAACTAGACCCTAAGATCCTAAACAAATACAAGATTAAGACAGCTCCAGTAGTGGTTATAAAGGGTAGGAATAAAGGGCTCATAAAATTCTACGGTATACCCTCTGGAATGGAGTTCCCAAGCTTCATAGAGACCATCGTTAAAGCATCGAAGGGAGAGACCGACCTCCCCCAAGACATAATCAAAGAAATATCTAAAATAGATAAAGATGTCAATATAAAGGTCTTCGTGACCCCAACATGCCCATACTGCCCAAAAATGGTCTCAACAAGCTTCATGTTCGCAATGTTAAACGAGAATATAGAAGCAGAAGCATGGGAGTCGATAGAATTCCCAGACATAGCAAAGGATTATGGAGTACATGCAGTACCCAAGGTAGTAATAAACGATGAAGTATCTTGGGAAGGAATGGTTCCACCCGACTACTTGCTACACAATATATTTCACGCTATAGGCCACGAACACGAACATTAAAAGGATTAGAATAATGCCAAGAAGATTAATTAGGGAACTGGCTAAGAGGATCTTCGGAGAAGATTCTATAAGAATAGTCAATAGTATGGATATAATCGGAGACATAGCCATAATAAAAGCAGAGGAAATTGAACCAGAGAAACTAAATCTATTTGGTGAGAAACTTCTAGAAGAATTAAAATACATAAAAGTAGTCCTTAGACAAACCACACCAGTAGAGGGAGAATATAGACTTCGAAGATTCCAACACATAGCTGGAGAAGACCGGAGGGAAACACTATACAAAGAGCATGGAGTAAAGATAAAAGTAGATGTAGAGAGAGTGTACTTCACGCCGAGATTATCAACAGAAAGAAAAAGAATTATGCAGCTCGTAAAGGAGGGAGAGGCTATATGCAATATGTTCGCAGGAGCAGGACCTTACTCAATATTAATTGCCAAATACAGAAAACCACAAATCATCCACAGCATAGACATAAATAAATATGCAATAGACTACCATCTAGAAAACAACTATCTAAACAAAGTGGAGGACAAAATAGTGTTGTATAGAGGAGATGCCGCAAAAATGGTTGAGAAGTACATCAATGGATGCGTTGATAGAGTCTTAATGCCGCTACCCGAAAAAGCCCTAGATTACCTCGAATACGCCCTCGAGGCATCGAGAGATGAAGGATATCTACATGTATATTTACATATACCATATGCAGAGACATGGAAAGAAGCATTAACGAAAGGAAAGGAAATGGTGATCCAAAAGTTGGAAGGGAGATGCGATATACTTGAAGCTAAGGCCCATAAAGTTCGCGAGGTGGGGCCTAGAATAATGCAAGTATGTGTAGATACAAGGGTAAAGAAAAAGAAATAAGTAAACTTCATTATATAGTGGGAAGGAATACCAAAGTAAATATCATAAAATATTTATACTTAAGTGGCAAATCAAATTATAATTAAGGAATTAGTTGAAGGTGGTGAAGTAGATAAAAAATGGGTAACTGCCCAGTTTGTGGATTACCACAGGAATTGTGTATATGTGAAAAGCTAGAGGCCGAACAGACTTTAATAAAAGTGCGGGTTGAACATAGAAGATACAACAAACCAGCCACTATAATTGAAGGCATAAATCCTAAACATAACGATCTCCATAAAATAGCCAAGAAACTAAAGAACTGGTTAGCATGTGGGGGAACCGTAAAAGACGACAAGATAATACTTTTGGGAGACCATAGATACGATGTAGCAAAATATTTAGAGAAGCTAGGTTTCAACAAAGACAGCATCCAAGTATTATGAGGATATACTAATGAAAAAGAAAAAGATCAGGATAAAGGTATGTCCCGTATGCGGCTCCAGGAAAATAAGGCTATCAAGCTCCTTAGATGGATGGTTAACCCCAGAGATTTATGTATGTGAAGAATGTGGATATAGAGGCCCAATCTACCTCGAACTCCAAGTAGAGGCTGAAGACGATGATAAAAGAGGCTAGAAAACTAGCCGGCTTATTAGCAAACATAGCTGCAATATTTATCACGACCACATTACTCATTGATCTAGTTATAGGCGCAAGATACGCCGTAGACCTAACCTACTCGATGAGCAACCTAACAGAAATACCAAAGATCAATTTCATCCCCATGTATATATTTACCCAAGCAATCTATATCCCACTACCAATAAAAATCACTCTAACACAATTAGCGACAATCTTTATAATTATATACTCAGCCCTCCTAGCACTAGCAATGTTCACAAGACGACCCTTAACAAATATAAAAGAAGCCATAACTGGATTCACCGGAAATGACGCTATAGAAACTACGAAAATAATGAGCTTAACATTAGTCACTATAATTATAGTTGAGGGGATCCAAGAATGGGGAGGAATACCCACAGGCCAATTAGAATCACCAAACGAATATATACGATACATATCGGCACTTGTGGCCCCTCTAATAGAGGAAATAGGATTTAGAATGAGCATAATAGGTATAATAGCGATAGCAATATATCTAACAACGACTAAAAAGAAAGTAACTCTCAAAAATATATTATCCATTCTCTGGAGACCCTATCATGGTCATAATCAGCCTGGTGAAAACAAATTCATAGTAACTCTCTACATAGCAATGGTAATAACTGCATTCATATTTGGAGTCTCACACATAATATCAGGGGGAGGGTGGGAACTAGGCAAGGTAACCACCGCCACAATAGCAGGGATAGCTTTAGGGTACCTATATATAAGACATGGATTCCACTCAGCAGTCATCGGACACGCGTTCTTCAACGTATACCTCCTAAGCATGTACTATCTAGAACAAGTAGGAGGCATAGTCTCTATACTTGTCGACGCAACCTATACATCCGTACTCGTCTTATCTGCCCTCTACACATTTTATATAATATTAGGTGCATCAAACTATCTTAGTATCAAGAAAATTGGTAGGACTTAAAGGTGTATAGCAATGAAATATAGACTATTAAACTACATTATATGCCCTAAATGTAAGACATTTCCATTAAAACTAACGATTCTAAAACGCATAGAAATAAATAGGAGTGCCGATCTACCCCCTTGTGACCTGTACTGCGGCTACAAAGAAGATTATATCGAGAAAATAGGAGAAGCCCCGTGTAAGGAATGCATAAGATATGAAGTGATAGATGGGTATCTAACCTGCACAAAATGTGGAGATACATACCCAATAATTGACTCCATAACAATCCTTCAGCTAAAGTTCTTGAAACCAAAGAAAGCAATAAACGAGTTCATAAACAAATATAAAGAGAAACTTCCAGAAGAAGTCTACGAAAGGTGGATCTAAACGATGATCATAATCGATGACAGAGAGCCAGAGAAAATAAAGAACATACTCTACAAGGAAGGCGTTAGAATAAAAACTATGCGGTTAACAATAGGCGACTATATTATAGGAGATCTAGGCATAGAGAGAAAAAGCACATATGACTTCTACAGATCAATAATAGACAAAAGGATATTCGACCAAACATCACGCCTAAAAGAAGCATATCCAAGACAAGCAATAATAATAGAGGGGGACATAGAGGACTTATTATATACATCCACCAACCCATCCGCCATACTGGGTACACTTACCTCCCTAGCGGTAGACTACTCAATACCATTAATATATTCTAGAGATGAGGAGGACACTGCAAAGATACTAATCTACATATGGAGGAAATACATGAAGAAGAAAGGTAGAGAGAGTCTGCCGCGCTATAAACCGAGAATAATGAACGATAGAGAGAGACTGGAATTTATAGTTCAAAGCTTACCCAACATAGGCCCCAAACTAGCCAAGAACATCCTCACACACTATAGAACCTTGAGAGCCCTCTTTACATCCTCACTAAGTGAATTAAAGAGCGTTGAGGGATTAGGTGAGAAGAGGGCACAGGAAATATATAGATTAATAACCCTCGACTACACCAAACTTATAGACTAACAGAATCTAGAAGAGAGTCAATATATACTTGTCTATAAACTCGCTAAATTCTTCCAGAGTCATTTTACTGAACATAGTAACAATTAAATTCCTAGTTAATCCCACTATATATCCCGTCTCCCTATGAGTAAAAACCACATACCATATTAGACCATGGTCCAAATACATTTTATATAACGATGTATCCGCCAAAGCATCACCATACAAAGCCAGCTTATTCACATTAGGGATATCAATGTTATCGAAGTAAATAACTTTAGTGCTCTCGGGACTAGATTCATGAATCGACTTCAATATCTCATGACTAATCCTAGCCTCAACAACCCCACCTACATGTCCAAACAAAACCTCAGAAATTAAGTTTGCAATACGATTGGCACGATTCTTCTTCTCAAAAACCGTTAGTATAATCTCTCCGTCCCTATCCCTAAACGTGACCAACGCCTCCCTTCTAATGGGGAGAACCTTGGTTTCACCGCCAACATTCAAGACACGAGGCTCATCAAAAATGAAATAAGCCTTAAGCAAGATACCAATGACCTTTATATTATCAAAGAATCTCTTCAACTCAACACCTTGATATTCCTCCACCACGTTATAACTGGACAGTTTATCAGCTATGATGTCAATAGGATTATAATTCTTTAATCGAAAAATCTTAGCAGATAAAGCCACCAAGTCACACCTCTACAGCTTTAGCAGTCCCCCACAACTTCTCGAAATACGTCTTGGCAAGGTATATTAATGTATAATGAGTGGACCATATAGCAGTATTAACTTTCTCTTCACCTAAAAGAAGAAGGGCCTCCTTATTATCAGAGATAACGCCCCCACCAAATAGCACATCCCTATACCTAAGTTCCGCCCCATACTTAACAAAATATCGAGCGTCATCAACAAGCTCCCGAGGAACCAAGATCTTAACTTGCTTTGGAGCATAAACTTTACTAAGACGCTCCATAATTGTAAGCTGATCAAAGAGAGACTCTAGTCGACGATGTATAGCCATTAACAACTCATACTGAGACTTAAGCAGTAAATCAAATACCTTTGACGAAATATTCTCCTCTCCTTTAACTATCCATACATCAGGAGACTCACTAACATGAGTAGTATCGTATATTGATTGGAGGATCGGAACAACTTTACCGACAGCCTCATCCCACTCCCTCTCCATATTTATACGCGCCCTCTTAACAGCCTCATCAGGAGACAAAGATACATACTTAGTAGGTCTAGAATCAGAAGAAGATATCCAACCCTTCTTCTCCAGAGAATTAAGTACAATATAAATTTTTGAGAAAGGCACCTTAGCATAATCCGATATCTCCTTAGCGGTTAGAGGACCCGAGCTAAGGAGAAGCATATATACTTTAATCTCATTCCCAGTTAATCCAAGCTTCCTCAAAGTCTCCTCTATATCCTTGGGTATATTCATTCTATTCATACATATTATATGTTGAAAAGTATTAATAAATAAGCATTCGTATGTATATCCTTGGTGACGAATTGAGTAAAGGCGGTTTATGGACCAGACCCGAAGATATAGCGCTAAAAAGACTCGAAACCCTGAAAGAAGAACTTTTGAGAAGAGTCGAGGGCATATTAGGGATCAAACTGACTGGTTCAATAGCTGATGGTAACTTCTTTCTACTTCAATTCAAGAATATCTATATAGCTAGTGACTACGACATCTTAATAGTACTAAACCATTATCCATCTGAGAAGGATATCGAGACGATAAAAGAAATACTATCAAGATCCATATACAACTCAGATCTAGAAAATATATTAATCGAGAATATAGATATAAAGATCATCACCACAGAATATCCATACAAAGGAAGCGGTATCAAAGTCCCAACCATATACGACCAAGACATAAGTATATCGAGACACTTATACGGCGGAAAAATAATCTATGGAGAGGAATTCTTCAATACACTAGATAAACCAAGCGACTGGATAAAGAGACAGATAATACACCGTATAATAAAGAGAAAGAAGATATTCGACATATTTACCGAGCTAGGTGCATACGACAGAGTTGCAGCAGCATTGAATCGCGATGATCTAAGAGAAAAGATTAGTGAACTAGTATCCAGATATAGGGATTATCACAGACTATCCAATGAAGAAATAGAGAACCTAAGCAAAGAACTGGAAAAGATTAGGGATGAAATAAGTCTATATATGTAAGTATAGTTACATAAACATATTTTAGAGAAACGAAAATGTTTGAGAAATATAAGAAGTATATCGAGATAACACAAGCAAACAAAATAGCAAGAAGATACTTCATAATGAATTCCTTCGATGGAATAGTCAC
>JALTTZ010000054.1:0-14267 GCA_027047855.1 Nitrososphaeria archaeon | reverse complement strand
TCACCGTACTAGGTGTGATAACCGGTTCACTATTCTCTGGAGTAATAGACCCATCAATAATACTAGGCATCGGTATAAGCACCGCCCTAGCAATGGGTATATCAGGAATGTCTGGAACACTAATAGCAGAGAAAACAGAGAGGGATATAGAGCTTAGAAAGCTCGAAGAATCGATGTTAAGTGATTTAAGCAACTCTCTATATGCTGAGGCACAGAGGTTCACAGTGATCTATGTTAGCATCGTCGATGCGGTAAGCCCCCTCCTCGCATCCCTCTTCACACTATCACCCCTTATCCTTAGCCTATTTAACATAATCGCAGCCCTAGAAAGCATATACCTATCGATAGCGACCGCCTTAGCATACTTATTTGTAATGGGGCTCTCGATGGGCGCCCTAACAAAGAAAAACATAATAGTCGAGGGACTAAAAATGGTTGGAATAGGAATATTAACAACGATAATAATATACTTGATCTTTGGCAGATAAGAACTAAACTTAATTAATAATTAGTCTATTCATAATATTTTCATCGGAGGGGATAAAAAGAGTTGGAGGAAGACGGAGTAAGACCTAAAATAAAATACTTAACCCTCGATATCCTGAAACCACACAGTCCATCAATAGTCGACCTATCAAAGGGAATAGTATCAAATGTCAATGGAGTCTCCAAAGTGATAACGGAGATTGTAGAAATGGATCAGGATACAGAAAGCATAAGAATGAAAATATATGGGTCTGACGTGGACCTAGAGAAGTTGAAGCGCATACTAAGGGAATATGGAGCCTCGCTCCACAGCATAGACGAGGTAATCGTCGAAGACCGATAAAACGAATCAAACTATTTTAAACTATCCAGCTTAATTTAATTTGGAGATATTGATGTCATACCAGTTAGAACCAGCCATAACCACGCTACTCAAGGAGAAGGGATTTCATAAACTAACAGAACCACAAGTTAAGGCTATCCCTCATATCCTAAGAGGAGAAAATACACTAATAATGGCTCCAACTGGAAGTGGGAAAACAGAGGCAGCAATACTCCCAATATTTCAAATGATGATGAGAGAACCATCCCAAGGAATAAAACTCATCTACATAAGTCCTTTAAGGGCTTTAAACCGTGATCTAATAGACCGCATATCATGGTGGGCGGGTAGGCTAGGATTTAGGGCAAGTGTAAGACATGGGGACACCCCGACCAGTGATAGGAGAAGTCAAGCCTTAATGTCCCCCGATATATTAATAACAACACCTGAAACATTTTCACTCCTTCTAAATACCAAGATTATGAGAAAGCATTTAGATGGAGTTAGATTCATGATAATCGATGAACTTCACGAACTTATCGAGTCAAAGAGAGGAGTTCAGCTTAGCATAAATATGGAGAGATTGGCCCACGAGAGAGGGGACTTCCAGCGAATAGGACTTTCAGCAACGATAGGCTCACCAGAGAAAGCCTTGAGGTTTCTAGTCGGAGAGGGGAGATCTGGAGTCATTATATCCACTGACATAACCAAACGTATGAAGATAAATATTCATTACCCCAAGCCAACCAATATCGATTATCAACTATCAGCTAGATTATATACATACCCAAGCGTTGTAGCTAGAGTAAGATTAATTAGGGACATAATAACGAAAAACAGGGCGACACTTGTATTTACCAACACAAGACCCATGGCCGAGATACTTGGAAGCAGATTATACCTTTATGATGAGAATCTACCCATAATGGTCCACCACGGGTCCCTAAGTAGAGATATTAGAATAAGAATAGAAAACATGTTGAAGACAGGAAAAATTAAGGGCATAATATGCACATCCTCACTAGAACTAGGTATCGACGTAGGACATATAGATATGGTAATTCAATACAACTCACCTAGACAGGCATCCCGCCTAGTCCAGAGGATAGGGAGAAGCGGACACTGGATAGAAGAAGTCTCCCGCGGTGCAGTTATAGTACAGGATTTAGACGACTACTTAGAATCAACAGTTATAAAGAAGAAAGTAATGAGAGGAGAACTAGAGAAGATAAAAATACTTGAAAAACCCTTAGACGTCTTAGCCCATGAGGTCGCCGGAATACTAACTAGACAAAACGTTATTGATATAGAAGAGCTCTACAATATACTCAAGAAGAGCATATATTACCAGAACCTTACATTGGAGGAGCTGGAGGAGTTCATGAAGTTCCTAAGTAACATCACACATAGATACTTGTATTATGACCAAGAAGGCGGATTAATAAAAAGACCAATAGACCGAAAGAGGCTCTTCGAGTACTACTACAGCATATTATCTATGATACCCGAAGTTAAACAGTATCTCGTCATAGATGATGAAACATCCTCTCCCATAGGCATATTAGATGAGGAGTTCATAACGGTGTATGGAGAACCAAACACAAAATTCATTATTAGTGGGAGACCATGGAAAATACTACAGATATATAAAAACAAGGTATTCGTAAAGCCAGAAGAAGATTTCTTAGGGGCAATACCCCATTGGATAGGGGAAGAAATACCAGTTCCATACGAGGTAGCGATCGAGGTAGGAAAAATAAAGAGAATAGTCGAGGAAGCCTACCTAGAAAGCGGTCTAGAGAAAGCCAAGAAAACCATAACCGAACTAGAGTTAGATATAGATGCCCTTAAACCCATTCTAGATACGCTAAAAGCAGGATATAACCTACCCACTGACAAGAGAATAGTAATAGAAAAATACGAGGATAAAATCTTCATAAATATCCATGGAGGAACACTAATCAACAGAAGCATAGCAAACATACTCGCAGCAGCCATCTTCGATATGTATGGTGAGACAGTAGAAATATCGAGCGAACCCTACAGAATCATACTTAGAACACCTAACCTCACACCCCAAGATATAGGAAGACTTATTACGATGAAACTCGACTATGAAGGATACTTCAAGAAAGCAGTTACATCGAGCAATATATTCCTCTGGCGATTAATACATGTAGCCAGAAGAATGGGGATAATAACCCGAGAAAAGACGCTCAACAAACGCGAGGCAGAGATGCTGAAAAATGCATTAGAAGGAACTCCCCCCTACCTCGAGGCATACAGAGAGACTAGTCTAAGAGACTACGACAGAAAGAATACCCTGACATTCCTGAATAAAATCTCGGCTGGAGAGATCCATATAATCATATATGAAGAAATAACCCCCCTAACAGAAGATTATATAAATCGGTATGACATTAAGTTCGAGACTATAGATATAGATAGAGGAAGAAAACTCAAGATATTATCCAAAAAAGTCAAGTTGTTAAATGAGCTCAGAACATTCATATGCCTTGACTGCCTAGACCAAGTATGGGAAAACCGAATAAAAGAGCTCCCAGAGACGATCGTCTGCATCAAATGTGGCTCACAGAACATAGGTATAACCGTGAAAAATATAGAAGAGATACTCCCGCTTATTTATAGATATAAAAAAGACCCAGAGTCATTAAAGAGAAGCAAGGTATGGAGAGAGATTCTGAAAAGTGCCAAAATGATCATGAAGTATGGTAAAACTGCTGCATTTATCTTAGCAGCCGAGAACTTAACATATAGGGACGTGGAGGAACTCCTAGAAAAACACCAGCGAATAACCGATAAACTGATAGAGGATATAATTAAACGAGAAAATATTAATCTCCTTCGGAGGTTTCAGAGCTAGCCTTCAGCCTACTAACCAGCATAGCCCCGAACTTATCAATATCAACCTCCAGCAACGTTCTCAAACCCGTGTATAACCTATCATCCTTCTCCATAATATAACCATTTCTCAGTAATTTACCCAAAGAAATCAACGCCTTATTCTTACCAAACTTCTTGGCCAAAGCCTCAACCACCTCCTTCTTAGCTGCACCCCCTTCACTCGATAATATATAGGCCAAGGCCACGGCCAAAACAGCCAAGTCAATCTGAGTCAGACGAGTAGTCTTAATATCGGTTATAGAGGACCTATAGATAGGTTTAACAACATAATGCTTCCACCGCTCACCCCCAAACTCGATATCCACACGCTCAACCCGCAGACCTAAGGGCTCAATATATTTATTAAACTCATTAATAATCTCCTCATAATTACGCCCCAAATACTTCTCTAACTCCCAATCCTTACATCCTGGATACCTGTGTCTCCTAAAGAACAAAAGATAAGCCAATCTACTGAACTTAACAAATTTATCCTTCGCCACCCTTCATCACCACAACAATACTAGTTGGATTACGAAACTCGAGTCTCTTCTCCCTAGGCCTAATAAAAATCTTCCTCTTCAACCTATCAATCTTAACATCTATCCAACCATCAGATATAAGGAAACTAACGATATAAGCTCTCAGAACAGGTTTTTCACCCTTAAAGATAAAATCAAAATAGTCAATATAATCGCCCCGAGAAGCTTCCCACAGCTCCCTACGCAATTCATCCCCATACCCCTCTAGATCAACAGGCTCCCTAAACAACTCCGGACTCACATCAACCAATACTTCCCTGAAGGAAGGCATAATCCTACTACGCAAAGCCAAATCAATCAGATTAACGTAATAAGTAAGAGCATCATCTAGGAGATCCCTATCCATATATTCAAGCTCCATAATCGGTCTCCAAGAAGCCTCAAACAGATCAACGAGCTCCTCAGAGGTAAGCTTATCAGCTGCCATCCTAACCAGCAACCTATTTAAATACAAACCATACCCCCTATCCCGCAACCTTCTGCTTTGAGCCTCCAAAATCATTATTAACCCATGTAGAGCCCTGACATCCAACATCAATAAATCCACGAGCGAGGGATCCACATCGCCCAATCTTTTCAAACGCTCCAAAAACCTACCAACATCCACATCTAACGGGTCTATCCTACACTCAGCGACACCGACAGCAAGGTCTATAATACGCTCATAAATTTCAATATCACTACTCCTTCTCTTCAACAGCCTCACCCAACGCCATAGGGACGGACTGACCCTCATACTTCTGAACCACAATAATATTCGCATCTCTATAAGCATCAGATATATAACCCGGTGTAATGATTATATATTGCTCCTCCCTCCCCCTCATCAACTCAATAATATAATTCATAATTATATTCCTATTCCTAGGATCCATGTGAACATCAAATTCGTCAACCGCCCTAAATGGTGAAGTAATATACTTCTGAAGCGCCAAGAGAAAACACATAGAGGCAACCGTACGTTCCCCACCACTCTTAGAATAAACATCCAAAATAGTGGGCTCAATTCCCCCGAAGCCAACATACAGATCCAAACCAGCATTATCAACATCATCAATATTGATAATCTTTGCATAACCAGATCCACCTAGGCCCTCTAAAATAGATTTATACTCGAGAGAGACCTTCTCAACATAGCTACTAACAACCTCCCTCCACTTTCTAATACGCTTCTCAAGCTCAGCGGACGCAGCCTCCTTATCCCTCAAGATCTTCTCCATCCTCCTTCTAGTATCCTCATGCATCTCAAGATAATACCTATAAGTATCCTCCACACTATCATCGACATCCCTATAATCATTCAATCTCGCCTTCACCACACGAATATCAGCAAGAATATCCTGCATCGCCCTACTAGTCTCAACCTCACCTCCAAGCGCCTCCGCCTCAGCCTTTAACGCCCTAACCCGCCCCTCTAACTCACCAATCTCCCCTTCTAGAGCCTTAATCTCACCCTCCAAAACATCAATCTTATACTGTGACAAAGCCTCCCCACCCCTCACAGTACCATAAGTATGAAATAGATCCCTCATTTTCTCAAGATAATTAGCGACGGCCCCCGGAATAACCTCAGTCCCAGATCTCATACCAATAAACAAATCATCGATGGTAGCCTTAATATCCTCCAAAACCCTCGAAAACTCAACCTCAATATCCCTAATACGCTTCCTAAACCGCATCAAGCTAATCCTCTCATTATGAAGATCCTCCTCCAACCTAGAGACCCTATCCCTCAAAGATAAAAGATCATGGTATGCCTTGTAATACTTACTCCAAGCAAGCTCACGATTCAAGAAAGATAAACGCTCAACAAGTTTACGCTTCTCAACCAACCTTCTATACTGCTCCTCCCACTTCTTAAGAGACTCCTCAACACTCTTAAGCAACCCCTTTATCTCCTCCTCCTCACTCGACACCCTCCTAAGCCTCTCCCTCGCATCCAATATACGCTCCCGATACTCACTAATACCCAAAGCATCCTCGAACAACCTAAGCTTCTCCCTAGGATCAAGGAAAGCGAACACCTCAATCATATTCTGATGCATAATAATAAGCATATTACTTGGATTTATCCCAGCACTCCTAAGAAGATTCTCAACCTCCATCTTACTAGCAGACTTATAATTAATATGATAGAGATACTGACCATCCCTCTTCAATACCCTTGTAATCGTCACCTCATCACTTCTAATATAGGGAAACGGCTTACCCCCCTCAGGACTATTATCAAGCGTAAGCGACACAATAGCATAATCCTTACCAACCCTAATCAAATCGGCCAACCGCCTACCCCTCTCAGTATGAGAGAGACCTAAAGCCACAGATATCCCGAGCAGAATACTCGACTTACCAGCCCCATTAGGCCCCGTAATTATATTTAGACCGGGAGAAAACGGGATCCTAGAATACTCATGTGACATAAAATTCTCCAAAACTACCTCCTTAATGATCGCCTTACCCATCATCCCCCACCGGATACTCACTATACAACATATCCCTATAAGCCTCTAATTGATTTAACTTAACCCCCATATACTCAGCCACTGATACAACATCAATAGACTCCTTAACCCTAAATAAATACTTATCAATCCACCCACGATAATCCCTATCCCTAAGCAGGTGATGATCGATAACCAACTTAGACACACTATCCAAATCCCTAATTAACCCCGCTAAAGAGAAACCAGAGAAATCGATCACCTCCCTCGGTATTTTAGACTCACTAAGATATGTAAGGGGGCCATCAACGTATATCAGATTAGGCCCAACTTCCCTCACAAATCTAGACACATCCTCATCAATATAAGACTCAACATCACTACTATAAAGAAAGCCCCAACCTCCATATTCAAGATACACCATAATCACGTAACCCAGCCGAGAATCAGGCCCATGCTTAACAGGGGGAGAAAACCTAATATACAGACCACCCAAGTCAACCTCAGCCCCATCACAAATATTTATATCAACATCAATACCCTCATCCTCAAACCTATGCAAAAGAAAATGGCTACGCCTAATCTGACTAGGATTAATATTATTATCAGGATCCTTCATATACAGAACCTTACCACTAAAAACCCTATCCAAATCCCTCTTAGGACTAAAATGATCGAAATGATAATGCGTAATGATAATGATATCAGCCTTCTCGGCATAATCAACAACTCTATTCCAGGCTTCCTCCATAGCCTCCCTCTCGATAGGGTGAGGAGGGAGACCATACCTTCTTGGACCCAATGCGACACCCGGGTCAATAAAAACCTTGTAACCCCCACCCTCAACATATGTCGCCATACTCCTAACGCCGAGTGAGTCCGCGGCTAAAAACTTCACATTCATAAAACATCCTCACAACCAACATAGATATACTCAACAAATTAGGATTAAAAACCTCATAATAAACGTTAATCGAGCATATCAATAGCAAAATAGAGTAGAAAAGCCGCTCAACCCATCATATACCTAACGACACTCCCAGAATCAATCGTCAGGAAATGCCCCTCAGAAATATATAGAATAGGTCTATAACTTGATGGATCCCAATGCGTAGAATACTTACCCTTAACATAAGCATCAACAACATCCCCGATAAACAGATCATGATCACCAGTCTCAAAAACATTTCTGACACGGCATTCCAAGACACCCACTGCCTCCTTAACAACCGCGATAGGTAAACTTCTACCACCAATCCTAGTCAAACCACACTCCCTAAACTTATCCTCAACAACCCTACCTGAAAGCGTCCCCGCCTTATATACACTATCAACATAATCAAACTCCATAATATTGACGGCAAACATTCCACTACGCCTAATAATCTCGTAGGAATACCTCTGCTTAGAAATGGCTATCGCCACTCTACTAGGGACATACGATACAGGAACCACCCAAGCAACAGTCAATAAAGCATCCCTACCCTCGAAACTAGATGTAACCAATACAGCCAAAGAAGGTTGAATAAGCCTAATCTGATCTATCTCAATATCCATTACCATAAGAATAATTGATTAAACTAGGAGAATTATAACTCATTAGGGATAAAGATACAAGAATATATCCACCCCTACCCTATACACCACCAATTATCAGTCTAGAGCAGCCAAAATATTTAAATTTCCAATGTTTAATAATTTGAGTTGTTGATATAGCCCCGTCGTCTAGCGGCCAAGGATGCCGGCCTCTGGATCGGTGGCGCCCAACCGGGTGCCACAGGAAACTGGCCGGAGGAGAGAGCCGGTGACCCCGGTTCGAATCCGGGCGGGGCTATACAAATTCATAACCATATCCAAATTTCTATCTAAAGCTCCTTACCATACAAAATAAATCCAATAATTCCCAAGATACCCATCAACACCAGCGAAAACAGATTGACCCATCTGTACTTAGCCATAGCTAAAGTTATAGAAGAACCGTCTACTGTGAACGTTGTAATGAAAATTTTTACTGTATCAAATCCATCATTTATAAGTATACCTGGTGATAAAATGGCCTCTGTATTAGGCTGTTGAAGTCTCCTCAAGACTCGTGTCGAACCATCAACATCAATATTCAACTCCAAGCCCCTATAATAAGGGAGGGTCACATTTCCCTCCTTCGTAGCAACCAAGAAGGAACTATTAAGTAGCGAATGCTCCAAATACCTAACCTCATGCCCCTCCACCGCCATCTTCTTCAACTCTATAATATTACCTGTATCATATAGACCCTTTGAATAACCTCCTATAAATACAACCGCAAGAACTATAGACAACAACAGAGAATATAAAACAACCCCCCTCCTATAGCCCCTCCTAAACAACCAATACACGGATGAGAGGACAGCCACAATAGTCATTGTTGGAACATAAGGCTTCGCATCAAATATATGATAAGTCCTGAGGCCAACGAACACTACCAATAACAAAACGATGATACCATAAATCAAGTAGAAATTCTTCCATTTGATAATAATAACAGATACTAAACTGGGTAGCAATACCCCTATGAAGAATATAACGAATACAGAATAGACAAAGTCTGAACTCGGGTATGGATTTGATCCCGAGGAGTAGTAAACCGAAAGAGTAATAGCCATATAAAATGCAGCCAATATAACCAAGAAGTAAATGGATGAGGTTGAAAGCCTGATGAAATAATCGTCATCCTCAGACATCCATGGATAAAAAGGCCTCTTATATACCTCCCTACCCATCAGCAAGAATCCAATAAAGAAGGGGATTAATAGAGCTGGAACTAACAGATTCACATCAACCGCATTTACAGAACCCATTAAAACAGGAGGGGAAAGATGCACCAAAAGGACGGTGAAGAATGTCAACAGTAGTGTCGAGGAAAAGGCTAAACTACCTATAACCCTCCTATAACCTAAGTTGAGGGAATCCTTAGTAAACAACACCACAGCTAACCCAGCAATGATCAACACATCAATCGAACGTAACTCAAAGAAGCTCCGCCTAGCCTCATAAACCATTATAATAAATAGTCTTAAAAGAAAAGAAGATACCAACAATACTAGAGACAAGTCTGTTAGGGCCTTAATCCACTCAAACACCCTATCAATCTTCCTAACCCAAGTAGACACCACCAATAAGCCTGAAAACAAACCGGCCCACGAAGCAACCAATAACAAAATATTTAACACAAGAATAGGGGGCTCAACTTGATAGATATAGCCCCCCATACCCTGTGCATAAGTATTTCCAGACACTTCATACATATTAGACACGATGAAAACCAGGTGTACACCAATAATATAAAGTGAAGAACCCCACACGAACCTCCTGAAGTGAGCCCTTCCCATATAACCAGACAGCAAAGCCCTAACTACCAAATTACCCAAAACAACAATAACGAGAGAGATCAGGAGGGGATTACCATATAAAATTGAGGACACAACATGTATAAAAGGAGCCTCATTATACATATACTCAAATACCATCTTGAAACTATACTCACGCGTAATAAAGAGGTAACTGTAGAGAAACGCCTCACCAAAAACCAAGCCAGCTTGAATAAAAAGGAGTGCCTTCTCATAAAATCTACGTTTATAATTGTACTTAATCACTGTTAATATGTGAGCCGCGGATACAACGATAACCAAATATGTAATTAAATCTAGATGGCTGACCATGTTAACCAAGCCTCTCCCCCAACTTATCAATAAGCATCTGAAGAATCTCTTTATAGAACGAACCGATAGGAATATCGTTGACAATAGTCTGGGATTTAGTTACATACTTAGATACAAGCCTATATGAATATTCAAGCGCCTCCTCTACACTCATATTATAAGTATTCATCAAAACACGAATCAAATTAGGCTTACCAACATCCATGCCACTAGGCTTACCCATAACATTAGGATCACCAATGAAATCCAAGACATCATCCCTATACTGAAACGCCATACCCAAATATTTACCCAACTTCTTCAGAGTAGGGATCAGATCATTTCTCTGGGCGACAAGACCAGTCGCCTCCAAAACCTTCTCAAACAGAGAGGCAGTCTTCTTATAGACAATCTTATTGTAAATATCAAGATCAACCTCATCTATCCTACCAAGATAATTAAGCTCCAAAGCCTCACCATCACACAAGTTGATCCCAGCCTCAGCAAATATCCTAATTACATCCCCACCAAGGCTAGACAGCAAATAATTAGGATAAACTATAAGCAAGTCACCAGCAATAATAGCCCTATTCAAACCATACTGCCTATGAACGGTGGGGAGCCCTCTCCTAAAACTGGAGTCATCAATAATATCATCATGAATAAGACTCGCAGTGTGATAAAGCTCAGCAGTGGTTGAGACAAGCAAAATCTTATCCTCTTCCCCACCAATAGAAATACCCATGATATAACTGAAGATACCCCTTACAAGCTTCCCTCTGCCCACAAGATGATTAACAGCTTTCTTAAGAAGCTCGTCATCCAACTCCAACCTGGATAAAACCCTACTGAGACTTCTAAGTATCTTCCTACCCACATCCTCCAAATACTTAACATAATTCTTTGGTAACTCCCCGGCACCAATCAACAGACTCGCATCATACCTTAAGTCCATAATAACCATCCCATCAACCAAACATGTAACGATGAATGTAAGCCATATATATTAAATGAGACACTTAACTATACTTAACTTTAGTAGTAATTAACAATAATATATAAATTAAATTTATTTATTGTGGTGCATGATAAATGCCTGGATTCACAACTATATTCCTTGGATTATCAGCCGCATTCGGTGGACTCATAACTATATTTACATGGTACTTATTCAAGTCGCTCAGCCACATATACAAAACCTTCAACCTAAAAGAGATTAGGCTAATCTTCTACGGCTTCACCTCATTCCTATTCTCCTCACTCAGCCTATTAATAATAAACCTTGCTTCTATAGTACTAGACTTGACTCAAGCCCTGAAGGAGGAGACGCTCATAACCTTAAACGAATTCTCATATATACTGTATAACCTATACCTAATAATTGGCCTAGCTCTACTGATAATATCAAATTGGAGAGGAAAGAGGATAACTTTAAGTGAAGATTTATACGTCATAACTCTCATACCAGCCATCGTAACACTGTTATTCATCTTGAAGATAATGTCTGTAATCCTAGTAATAGAGCTAATAACCTTCATAGCAATTACATTCAAGAAACAACATCAACTCTTCAGTAGCAACCTATGGACAATATCACTATTACTGATAATGATAGGAAGAATAATAAACCTAGCCTTCCCCGGAGAATTTGCATACATGGCGGTAATCTATTTCGACTTATTCGCATTCACCAGTCTAGTGTTAATGATGCTTGAGGCTAGAGAGAGGGTATTGGGAAGTGAAATACAGACCTGATCTGGTAATATTGCTGGACATACTGGAGTCACTAGATAAAGAAGGGGTTACTATAAGTCATATATGTACTTATTCTAATATGCCTAACCCAAGAGTTAAAGAAAAACTCAACCAAATGATAGAAGGGGGGTTAATAGAAGAAGTATATACCGATGATGGAAAGAGACTTTATAGAATTACGGACAAAGGAATAAAAACTAGAAACAAGATAAGAGAACTGGTTATCCTACTTAGCGAATTAGGATTAATAAATGTAGATAGGAAGAATTTAATCTAAGGAAAATTCTAACAACATTTCATTATTTCATTACAAGTACTCTATGTATCGCTTTCCTCCACACTCCACTAGGAACCCCACAATCTCCCCATAATTATCTACGACTTCATTTCCTTTATCATCCACCGGTATAATCTTTATCCCACTGAATGAGGATGCACCTAAGTGATCCATAGGATTAAACAGAACCCATTCACCGAGCAAACCAACAATAAACCTAGAAGCATACATATATCCTAACAATGAATCAAGTATATCCTCCTCAGTCAACACTAATATCGGGCCACCACCATAGACGACCTCAACTCCACCCAACCAATCAACTCTTTCTATGAACTCATTGCCTCCCAATTCAATCTCTGAATACATATCCTTAGACAATTGAACAACATCCGACAGTCTACCCAGGTAACCAGTACTCAACTTCTCCCTCCTCCTAAGCAAAGATAGATCTATAGAAAATATATTATGTTTGATAGATAGCATCCTAATAACCCGGTTAATTCTCCTATCACGGTACAATATACCATAAACCGGTCTTCTACGAACATCAACAGAAGCAACAGAACTCAAAAGGACATATAACTTAAACGGATTTATACTCACACCATTCCTATCGACCATATACAGAGATTCGTCCACATAGATCTCCCTAACATCAAAATCTTTTTCCAAAACCTTAGACCGGGATAATAATTGAAAATAAAAAGATTTTATACAATTGTACATTCCCATATTCCTCAACCGACTAGCCTGCTAATAAGCTTAGCCAAGTGATACGCATACCCGAATTCGTTATCGTACCAAGCAACAACCTTCACCATCCTCCCGCCACTAACCGATGTCAATAGACTATCGAATATCGATAGGTATGGTAAGCCAAGTATATCACTGGATACCACAGGCTCATCCAAGTATAGTAGCGAATCCGGAAGAACCTTCTCCGCCGCCTCCTTAAAAGCCTCATTAACCTCCTCCTTGGTCACATCCTTACCCACAACCACATCTAAATCAACTAAAGATCCATCGCTGACAGGCACTCTCACAGCTATAGCATTCAGACGCCCCTTTAAATGTGGATATATCTGGAAAATGGCTTTAGCAGCCCCAGTACTAGTTGGCACTATATTAACTGCTGCAGCCCTAGCCCTCCTAAAGTCTCTATGCACACTATCAAGAAGCCTCTGATCATTGGTATATGCATGGATCGTGGTCATCTGGCCAAACTCAATACCACAGTTATCCTCCAAAACCTTAATTAAAGGTGCTAAAGCATTAGTCGTACATGACCCCATAGAAATAACCTTGTGATTCTTCGCATCAAACTTATCCTCATTTAAATAAGGCAGTATCATGATATCTGGATCCGGCATGGGAGCAGATACAAAGACATGGTCAACACCATTACCCAAATGGAGTGAGGCAGCCCTATGCTCCCTAAATATACCGGAGGCCTCAACAACCACATCTACATCCTTTTCATGCCAAGGGATCTCAGCAGGATTCTTATGACTGAAAACCTTAATCTCCCGCCCATCAACCACCAAACTATCCTCCTTGACCACTACATCATGCCCCAGTCTACCATGTATACTGTCATACTTCAGGAGATGAGCAAGTAAAGAGACACTAGTTATATCATTGATAGCCACAACCTCAAGCCCATCTATCTCCAAGGCACTCCGGAAAAACATTCTACCAATTCTCCCAAATCCATTGATACCAACTCTAACCAACCATCAACACCTCCAGATAACACGAACCAAAGACAGACAATTAATAATTTAATCTCCAAGTCTTATAATTATATAAGGGTCTGTTCTTATATTATCTATCAAGGAATGAAAAATCTAACTCTAATTT
>JALTTZ010000053.1 GCA_027047855.1 Nitrososphaeria archaeon | reverse complement strand
GAACAAAGAATTCATACTTCCCTATATATATGTATTTGAGCCCCTCCATGAGATATGTGTAGGGGAATGCATATAGGATCGCTTGGACATAGAAAGGAAGTGATGATAGGTCCATAAACATAACTATGAAGGCGACCAACATGGTTGGCATAACAACCGCCGTAGCCAAGCTCTCTGCACTTCTAGTGTCTTGGGCTATTACCGATACTGTCAATCCAAGAGCCGCACTGAAAAGTAGTGAAAGAAAGAAAATTAGTCCCGTTAACCCAATGGCGATAGGATCAAATGAAAGTTGTAGACTTAGTCCAAACTCACCAATTATTGTTGAGAATGAGTTCATGTATATAAGGAATCCGATTGTATAGAAAACTGCGGCTAGCATCGCTACAATTCCGCTACCGACGACCTTGCTAAACAATATTGTGGTGCGTCTAACCGGGAACGTAAGTAATATTTCTAAAGTTTTTTGCTCTTTTTCCTCACCTAAGAAGGCGGCGCTCAGCTGAACTACCGATATAACCATTGAGAACATTATCCATGGCCAGAACATAACCTGCATAAAGATGGCGTTGAGGTCCCTATCACTCATGAGCCTATCCCAATTCCTTACATATATCTTTCTATCCTCGCTGAACGGGTTTGCCAATAGATTAGGATCTATATTATTCATCTGGGCGATTAGTCCTTTTAGGGAATCTTTCATAATGTTGATTACACCAAAGATAAATGACATGATTCCTTGTTCTGATATAGATATTCCATTAATTACACTATAGACAGTTATTTTTGGCTGTTTCCCTTGGAGAAATTCATCCCCAAAACCTTGTGGAATAACGATAACACCCAGAACATTACTATCTATGTTCGATACATTGGGCATAGATGATAGTATCTTAATATTTAGCCCGCTATTCCTTACTACACTCTCCATGTATTCACTTACATTCGACTGGTCCAAATCCACTATTAAAATCGTACCTGTCTTTGTTTTTTCGGATACGGAGGTGAATGCTTGGGTAAGTATTAGCCCCATCACCGGATATAAAATGAGGGGTAAAATTACAGTAAATATTATAAATCTCGGATTTCTTATTGTCTCCTTAATCTCTTTCTTAATTAATACTAATAGGTTATTCATGTTTTCACCAGCTTCATAAATGCATCCTCGAGATTATCTGTACCTGTATCTCTCAATATGTCCTCTGGTCTGCCTTGTGCAACAATTATTCCTTGACTGATCAGGGAAAGTTCATCACATAGGTATTGGACCTCCAACATATTATGGCTGGATAATAAAATTGTTACTCCCTCTTTAGCCATCTGCCTAATCATCCGTCGTATCTCAGTGGCGTGTATAACGTCTAGACCTGCGGTAGGCTCATCTAATATTGCAAGCCTAGGTCTGTTCATTAGTGCTCTTGCCAATAAGAGTCTTCTAATCATACCCTTACTGTAACTACCTATTCGATCTTCTAATCTATCGCCTAATCCGGTTAATGTAGCTCCATATTCAAGGACTTCCTCATAGTTCTCCGGTGAATAAATTTTAGCATTCATTTCCAGATATTCATAACCAGTCAAATATTTGTATCCTCCGGCCTCCTCGGGAAGATAGCCAATAATCTTTCTTATTTTATCTTTGTCCTTTTTAACGCTAAAGCCGAATATTTTGGCTTCTCCTCCACTAGGTTCCAACAAGGTGGCTAATATCCTTAATGTGGTTGATTTTCCAGCGCCATTAGGCCCTATCAACCCGTATATTGTTCCCTCCTCAAAACTAAATGATATTCCCTTTACGGCCTCAAGCTTTCCGTAGCGTTTAACTAAATTTATTACTTCGACGGCCTTTACCACTCCAGACACCATATACTGGACAGTTGTTCAATTGAATTTCCTATATCTGGATTAAAAATTAAGATAATTAATGCTAGGCACTGGTTATTATAATTTTACTATTGAGGGGTCACATTAAGTAAATTTAGATTCGAGTGGATTCATAATTTTTATGAAGTATACGGAGGTAGAGAGAGCCGTAAATGAAGCTATAGATGCATTCGAGTGGGGATATGTGAAATATATCATGGAGAAGCTGGCTAGCTATAGGGATAGTATATATGGATTTAGGCTCGCTGGTGGCGAAGCAGAGAGAAAAGCCGTTGAGTTCATTGCCAAAGAATTAGAGAAGTTTGATGTCAAAGAGATTGAACTCCAAGAAGTTCCGGTTCATAAATGGGTTTTCAATGATGCTTTCGTAGAGACACTCAACTCCTCTACTAGATACGTGTTTAAAGGCGTTACTTACGCTGGTTTTCCACCAGCCGAAGTTGAGGGACCCGTCATCTATGCAGGCAAAGGAACAAAAAATGATTTTAAAGACAAGAATGTAAGGGGGAGGGTGGTTCTTATAGAGCTTGATGAAACTATATATAACACTCCTCTTCCTGCATTTAGGGAGGCCTCCGCTAGGGGAGCAGTAGGTGTAGTAGTTACTGATCATAAAAAGCTGAATCAAGGGCCCGCTGAGGCATTATTCACCGCAGATGGGGAATATGTAGGTGGAGTTCCGCCAGTAATATTTTTAGCACCAAGAGACTTCCTTTCACTCAAAGAAATAGTATTTAAGGAAAGTGAAGTCCATACTAGGCTTAAGATTGACACTATATTGGAGGAAGGTGTCGCCTATAACGTTGTTGGGATACTTGGAAAAGGACAGAGAGACAACATCATTATATCGGCGCATCATGATGCTCATTTTAAAGGTGTAGTGGATAATGCCTCGGGTGTTGCAGCAGTTTTACTGCTAGCAAAGGCATTTTCAAGGATAGATTTGGATAAGGATATATACTTTATTTCGTTTACAGCGGAGGAATTCGGTAAAACGGAAACGTTATACGACTACTTAATCGGGAGCTATTACTTCTTCGAAAACAATCTCCCTATTGTCGAAAAGAATTGGTTATATATTAATTTCGATGGTGTGGGTGAGGGTGGTGGCCCTATAGGCATCTTATATACACCCGAGATCGGGGAATTTGTGTCGGATACCCTATCTCATTTAACCGACCAAATTACGACTGGTTTTCATCTCGTTTCTAAACCTAGTTTATGGCTAGATCAATGGCCAGGGGTATATCATGGTCTTAGCTCAGTCGCATTCACCAATCTTGGTCACAAGACTTTCTTTACAAAGTTCTATCACACACAATTCGATGATATTAATCTTGTGAATGAAAATGTTTTCAGGGACTATTTCATAACATCCTATGTACTGAGTAAGAGGTTCTGCGAGTTAAACGTTCCACCCTATGACTACTCCAAAGTTTCATTACAAATAGCAAAGACTTTGGACATGGGAATATTCTCTTATTCGCTGGAAAACTTGGAAAAGATAGAGGAGTTAATATCAAGTATATCTATGAAGGCAATCAAATTGTATAAACTAATTACCGAGGTGAATGGTGGAAGGTACCCTGCAGGTATAGATCGCCAAAAATTAGTTAAAGGCCTATTACTCAGCAGGTCACTTTTACTAAGAACCATCTATTGGATTAATCCACTGGAACTTGCGCCACTTCACCCATCCCTGCTAACAGAAATCTATCAACAATTGTTTAATATACTTGAGTCCTACGGCGATTACACCCCTCAACCCTTAACTTGGATTAGCAACTTCAGTAAAGAGACGGTAGAGTGGGTGCTTCATAAAATTAGTAAAGACGATTACTGGGCAAAAGGAAAGACCCATAATTTCCCGATCCATATAACCGAATCAGGCATAATACCGGATGAAAAAAAGCTTATTTCAGACTTTAATCTCGTGTCTAACAAGTTATTGGAGGACCTAGAGATAATTGACAAAATCCTATTAGGACTACTAGAAGTTGAATGATATAAGCAGCTCTCTCGGTCATCAAAATTAACAACGTAGTTAACTTCATAGCGATTTGGAGATTGCGAAAAATGAAAAAGAAACCATCTCATAACACTTCGCGTATACATAAACAATTAAGCAAAAATGGTATAAACTATATCCGAATGAGTTTATTCTCCGCTATTTAGATATTGTCTTTTCAAAATGCGTAATAATATAAATATTTATATTACGCATATGTAAAAATATATTAATAGGTGAAAAATCATGGACAAAAGGATCTTGCTAATCGGTTTAATATTGGCATTGCTTATGGTTCCATTGGTAGTCTCCATCGCCCCTTCATTGCCTTCAATAAGCGTACCCAGCGGCTTGATATTCGGAACATCTAATGGTGTCGGTTTATTAGGCGAGGGTGGAGGAGCATTATTCCCAGAGGGTGCTGAACACCCAGGTTAATCTATTCATACAGCCAAATAATATTTTTTATTATTCGCGAAAAAAGAGTGTTATATTT
>JALTTZ010000052.1 GCA_027047855.1 Nitrososphaeria archaeon | reverse complement strand
GTATCAGAAAATTGTTAGATTTAGTGGGTAAAGTAACCGAGAATAAAAAAATTCTTAATTTTGTTAAAGAATATAGAGTTGAATTAGGTACTTTGGAAGATGCATATATAACCGCAAGATATATTCCTAGAGAATATAGTAGAGATGAAGTAGAACGGTTAAAAAAAGTTGTGGAGGAGATAATTAATGCATTGGGAGGATATTCTGATTGAAGAGGCAAAGAGAAGAAGAAAAATATTTGAAAACCTTAATCTATACTTAGACAAGATCAAGGAGGTTATAAAGTCTATGGATAAAGATGCCAAGATCTATCTTTTTGGTAGCGTCCCTGAAAATAGATATCTCTATATGAGTGATATCGATATATTAATAGTTACCAACATATCACCAGCATTAGTTCTAAGTGAACTATGGAAAAACGGTATAAAAGACCCCTTTGAAATTCATGTCGCATCACCTGAAGAGTATAGAAGATATTGGAGAAGAGTTAAGTTGTATGAAATAAAGTAAAAAGTTAGAATAGAGTGAATGGCCATGGGAGTGGTATGGCGAAAATCATCAACAGGAAACCTATTAAAGCCATGTTTTTAGTGAAATTAACCATTTCAACCATCTTCATCTGCTGGTCTTCAATAGCCCAGAAATTATGTAATATAAGAGAAGTTGGGAATAGAAAGACTATTAAAATCCATGCCCCAACCAATGGTTCAACACCTGTCAATATGGTGATTCCACCTATCAGAAGCATTACACCTGTTACTGCAACCATAAATTTACTAGCGGGAACACCCTTAGACGCCGCGTATTGACTTAACATATTTATATTCATAAAGTGTCCGAGTCCATTGAATATGAAATATACTCCGACCACTATCCTGCCTAGCAAGAATAGATATGGAAATATATCAGCCATATTCTCACCTTACTTTTTGATAGTAACTAACCTAATGATAGTTAAATAGAAGCATGCTATTTAAAGTCTATTGAGCTGGTGGTAACTATGTATCAGATAAGTAAGGATTGTCCATTGACATATGCATCTAAGATACTAGGTAGAAAATGGAGTATAATCGTGATATACTATTTGTTAGACGGAGAAAAGAAGTTCTCAGACCTTGAGAAACTTATAGATGGCATTTCACCTAAGGTATTAGCATCTACATTAGACTTTTTGAGGGAATATGGTATAGTGCAGAGAAAAGTATACGATTCTAAACCAGTTACAGTCAAATATAAACTGACTGATAAGGGAAGGGATCTCTATAGAGCTATATCAGCTTTAATTGAATGGAGTGATAGGTGGGGAGATAACATAAAATCTGAATAGTTTGGTGAATTTAAATGTTAAAATTTAATTTTTTAATAATTATTAAATATGAAAAATTAAATATCAGTAAATTGAAAAAATCAATATTAAAAATTTATAAAGCACCTAATTGGTTATGTAGATTGGTGATTTAAGATGGCAGAAAAAGAGATTCTAACTCTTATAGTTGAAGAGGGAGAGAGGAGAGATGTAGGTAGTGGACGTGCAAGATTATCTACAAAAGATCGTGAAGCATTAAATTTAGAAGTTGGTGATTTAATAGAAATAATAGGTACGAAATCGACCGTAGCCAGAGTCTGGCCGTCAAAATATGATAAACAAGGATATATCTGGATAGACAAGTATATTAGAAGAAATGCTGGAGTAAGGCTTGGAGATACTGTTAAAATCAGGAAGATACCGAATAAAGAGGCGACAAGGATAAAGATTGCACCTACGACACCAATAAGATTTGGAAGAGACTTCGTAAACTATGTTAAGGATAGACTTATAAACCTACCTGTAATGAGGGGAGACGTTGTAGTAGTACCAGTGTTAGGTTCAGCACTAGAAATGGTGGTAACTCATGTATTTCCAGGACCATATGGAATAGTTACTGATATGACGGAGGTGGATGTAAGAGCTGAACCTGTTAGAGAAGTGGAGAAGAAGATTCCTAAAGTTACATATGAGGATATAGGTGGATTAGACAAGGAGATACAGAGGATTAGAGAATTGGTTGAAATCCCCTTAAAACATCCAGAAGTATTTAGACACTTAGGTGTAGAGCCTCCGAAGGGTATATTGTTGTATGGACCTCCTGGAACAGGTAAAACACTATTAGCAAAAGCAGTAGCAAACGAGAGTGGGGCCCACTTCATAGCGATCAATGGGCCGGAAATCATGAGTAAATGGTATGGAGAGTCTGAAGCTAAGCTAAGAGAGATATTTAAAGAGGCTGAGGAAAACGCTCCAGCCATTATATTTATCGATGAGATAGATGCTATAGCTCCTAAGAGAGGTGAGGTTGTAGGTGAGGTTGAGAAGAGGGTTGTAGCTCAGCTTTTAAGCCTTATGGATGGATTAGAGTCTAGAGGTCAGGTAATTGTTATAGCAGCCACAAACAGACCTGAGGCTATTGATCCAGCGTTAAGAAGACCCGGTAGATTCGATAGGGAAATTTATATTGGAGTACCTAATAAGAAGGGTAGGAAGGAGATACTTCAGATACATACAAGGAATATGCCATTAGCCGATGACGTTGATCTTGATAAGCTAGCTGAAGTTACACATGGATATGTCGGAGCTGATTTAGCTGCATTGGCTAAAGAAGCTGCTATGAATGCCCTAAGAAGATTCTTACCGGAGATCGAGAAGAGCGAAGGGGAGATCCCCACAGAAGTTCTGCAGAAAATTAAGGTTACTATGGATGATTTCTATGAAGCTATGAAAGAGCTTCAGCCATCAGCATTAAGAGAGATTATGGTAGAGATTCCAGAGGTTAAATGGGAGGACATAGGTGGACTCGAAGAAGTTAAACAAGCATTAAAAGAGGCTGTAGAGTGGCCATTGAAACATCCTAAACTCTTTGAAAGACTAGGTATCAGAGCTCCGAAGGGTATATTGTTGTATGGACCTCCTGGAACAGGTAAAACACTATTAGCAAAAGCTGTAGCAACAGAGAGTGAGGCAAACTTCATCAGTATAAAAGGCCCTGAAATACTTAGTAAATGGGTAGGTGAATCAGAGAAAGCTATAAGAGAGATCTTTAAGAAGGCTAGGATGACCGCTCCAACCGTTGTCTTCCTAGATGAGATAGATTCTATAGCCCCTAGAAGGGGGTCACATCTCGGGGATAGCGGCGTAACAGATAGAATAGTTAACCAGCTGCTTAGCGAGATGGATGGACTTGAAAGATCTAAGGATGTTATCGTGATTGGAGCGACAAACAGACCGGACATTCTAGACCCAGCGCTACTAAGGCCTGGTAGATTCGATAGGATAATATACGTACCTCCTCCTGATGAAGAGGCTAGATATGAAATACTCAGGATACATACAAGAAAGATGCCTCTAGCAGAGGATGTTGATCTTAAGGAATTAGCTAGAATGACAGAAAACTATACAGGCGCTGATCTAGAGGCTTTGGTGATCGAGGCAGCTTTAAATGCTGCAAGAGAGAATATGAATATCGATAAAGTATACTGGAGACACTTCATGGATGCATTGAAGAAGGTTAAGCCGTCGTTAACGCCTGATGTCGTAAAAGCATATGAAGAGTTAAGCGAGAAGCTAAAGAAGACTACTAGAGAACCTGGTGGAGTAGAGATATACCGCTAGCTATATCCTCCAACTCTCCCAATATTTTTTCTGATCCTCCGTTAGAAAATCTATTTTAATGTTCCATCCCTTCAAAATATACTCTGCAACCTTTCTATCAATCTCCTTTGGAACTAGATAAACCTTATTCTCTAGTTTATCGCGATTCTCAATCAAGTATAGTAGACTCAACATCTGATTAGAGAAGCTAGCCATCATAACATCAGGTGGATGCCCTTCTGCAGCAACTAAATTTACTAAACGGCCTTCTCCAAGTAGATATATTCTTCTCCCATCCTCCAGCATGTATTCCTCGACGTAAGGTCTAACAACCTTCTTCCCTCTAGCTAAGCTCTCTAAATCATTCAAATTGATTTCCACATTAAAATGCCCAGCATTAGCTAGAAATACACCGTCTTTCATCTTCTCAATATGCTCCCTCCTAATGACATTCTTCATACCTGTACATGTAACAAAAATATCACCTAACTCCGCTGCCATATCCATAGTCATGACCTCGAACCCATCTAAATGAGCCTCCAAAGCCTTTAGAGGATCAACTTCGGTAACAATTACTTTAGCGCCTAAACCTCTAAATCTTAGAGCAACTCCTCTACCTACATATCCATATCCGGCTACAACAACAGTTTTACCGGCAACCAGCAACGAAGTTGCCCTTAAAAAACCATCTACAGTACTCTGTCCAGTCCCATATTTATTATCTATCATCCTCTTTGTAGGTGTGTCATTAACGGCAATAACGGGATATTTA
>JALTTZ010000051.1 GCA_027047855.1 Nitrososphaeria archaeon | reverse complement strand
CTCAAGATATATTCCCTAAGCTGTTTAATATGCCCCTCTCTGTATGGAGTCTTTTCGGGTAAATATTCTAAGCTGAAGTACACCTCACCATTTTCTGTAAATATCCTACTCATATTCCTTTCACGCTAAATATCAAAAAATATTGTTTAGTTAATTCTACTATAATAGTATTAAGTGGTGGGGATATGATAGACATCGATATCGAAGATGCTAAATATCTAATATCACTAGCAAGAAAATCCATAAAGAATTATCTCTTATATGGTGAGCCTCCTAAATTAAAAGATAGTGACATTCCTGAAAGATTAAAAAAAGAATATGGGGTGTTTATATCACTATATAAGATTCCTAATAAGGAGTTAAGGGGTTGCATAGGTTTTCCAATGCCAGTATATCCGCTTTATCTCGGCGTATCGTTAAGTGCTATAGAATCTGCAGTTAATGACCCTAGATTTGAAAAACTTAGCATAGATGAACTCAATAATGTTGTGGTTGAATTATCAGTACTATCACGTCCTGAGAAAATAGAGGTTGAGTCTCCCCTAGAATACCCAAATAAAATCAAACTTGGTCGTGATGGTTTAATTTTGAGATATAGGGGCTTTTCATCATTGTTGTTGCCGCAAGTACCAGTTGATTATGGCTGGACAGTTGAAGAATATTTATCCCACCTATGTCTAAAAGCAGGCCTTACACCAGATATGTGGCTTGATCCTGATGTCTCAATATACAAATTTCATGCTAGGGTTTTCATAGAGAAATATCCTAATGGACCGATTGTTGAGAGGGTGTTTAACCGGTAATGAGATTATATTTGTCAGTTAGTGGAATTGGCCGGGGGCATGCAGTCCGTTCATATAGGCTTTTCAAAAAAATAATTCAGCAGGGAGTAGAAGTATATGTATCTACCTATGGAGATGGACTGGAAACATTTAATCTCCTGATGAATGAGTGGGAAAGAAAATTCCTTATCAAATTGAAGGGATACCAATACGTCTGGAGTTCGATGGGTTTAGATTGGGGTAAAACGATATCATATAGTATTACTAAAATGCGTGATTTATTTAGTCATATATTGCTTGAAATAAGTAATATCAGACTCATAAATCCTGACTTAGTTATTTCGGATTCGAGGTTGTCAACAGTGGCTGCATCGAATTTTCTTAATATTCCATATATTCTTATTGCAAATCAATTAAGTATAGTCTCCAAATACCCTAGTATTACAAGCTTGTTAAAAATTAGTTTCGACAAGTTTTGGGGGGATCCAGAGAGAATATTTATCACAGATCTCCCACATCCCTACACCATATCATATCTTAATACGGTTCCAGTAGCATGGAATAAGAAAAATGTTGAATATACGGGATTACTGATTGACTATGACGGAATCGAAGACAGTCTTATTCCGATAGAAGATAGGGACATAGATTTGCTGATTATAGTTAGTGCGCCGAAAGGAGATCGGCAGAGATACTTCCTTAATATTGTCAATCAGCTTAGAAATTTAAAAAACACGAGTCATAATGTTGTGGTTATCGGATATAATGTTAATCCTAGAAAGATTGGAAATATTGAGATCAAAGGATGGGTAGATGATACTTTTGAATATCTACGAAGAAGTAAAATCGTTTTACTTAGAGGTGGCCAAACTGCAATTTTAGAATCCATATTAGCGGGAACTCCAATAATAGTTACGCCAGCTCCATATCAGACCGAGCAAGAAGTTAACGCTATATCTGTTGAAAGATTAGGGATCGGCACTATATTACCCTACAATAAGCTAATATGTGATGATAACTATCTTCGAAAAATTTTACCGAGTATTTTGGAAAATGTATATGATATGTCTTCAAATATAATTGCGATGAGGTCCATCATGAAGAGACTTAAAGGTGTAAATAAAGTTATTGAATATTTAGTGGGGTGAACATATGGAAAATATGAGCTGGATAAACTACAGGACAGCGTATAGTAAGGATATATATGGCAAATCTGAGAATGAAGAGGTTAAACTTATAGGATGGGTTGCATTTAAAAGAGTTCATAAAGATAAGGTTTTCATTCAGTTGAGAGACCGATATGGCTATGTTCAGTTAGTTGTATCACGGGAATATTCAGAAAACGCATATAAACTAGCAAAACGACTAAATATTGAATCGGCTATAGCCGTTTCGGGAATAATTGTAAGTGACGAACGGGCTCCTGGAGGGAAGGAAGTTCATATTAAAGAATTAATCGTTATCGCTGAAGCTGATGTATGGCCTATAACAAAGGATGTTTTGAAGTCACCAGAAACAATGTTTGACTATAGACATTTAACTATGAGAGGTCCAAGAAGTCGATCTATTCTGCTTGCTAGAGAAGGCATAATTTTAGGAGCTATCGACTATTTTACACGGAATGGGTATGTGTTAATAACTGCCCCAACATTTATAACAGCTGCTGTAGAGGGTGGTGCAACATTGTTTAAACTTAAATATTTCGACAGGTTTGCTTATTTAACTCAAAGTAGTCAATTTTATGAGGAGGCTGCCATCTGTGTGTTTGAGAAGGTTTTTGTGGTTCAGCCAAGTTTCAGAGCGGAAAAATCGAGAACTAGGAAGCATTTAACTGAGTTCTTACATATTGAGGCAGAGGCGGCATTTCTAACTCATGATGATATAATGAATGTTGAGGAGGAGTTGGTTAAGCATATAATTTCATTTCTAAATGAGAACTATGAAAAGGAGGTGCGATATCTGTTAAATGGCTCATTGTTAAAAGAATATGAGGATAGATTCCCTAGAATAAAATATGATGAGGCCATATCGATATTACAATCCAAAGGTGTAAATATAGAATGGGGAGATGACTTCGGATCAGATGAGGAGCGGATCCTAAGTAACGAATTTGACATACCTTTCTTCGTTACACACTTCCCAGTATCAACAAGAAGCTTCTACCATATGAACGATCCAAACAACAATGAGGTTACTCTTTCATCTGATCTAATGGCTCCCGAAGGTTATGGTGAAATTACATCGGGTGGTCAGCGTATTCATAGATATGAAGATTTAGTTAGAAAGATAAGAGATTTCGGGCTCAACCCGGAGGACTATGGGTGGTACCTAGAAATAAGGAGATATGGAATGCCCCCCCACTCAGGCTTTGGAATGGGCGTTGAAAGAGTGGCTAGGTGGTTATTTAGACTTCCTCATGTAAGGGATGCTACCCTATTTCCCAGAACCCCATCGAGAATATATCCGTAGGAAGACTGTATGGCTTAGTCACATATAGATATAAATATTGGTTAGGAGGGTCAATTAATTCTTGATAGAAGGGGGTTTTAATAGTGTCAGATGATTATGAATATATAGAAAAGGAACTGGAAATTAGCAATTTGAAAGGAGTCGGTGATGTAACGGCGAAAAAGTTAAAGGAGGCAGGAATATATACGATACAGGATTTGCTTCTTTACTCGCCAATATACATATCCGAAATAACAGGTATACCTGTTGAAAGGGCTGAAAAGCTAGTACTACAGGGCTATGAATATCTCAAAGATTTGGGGCTGGTGCCTAAAGATTTCACATCTGCCACTGAGTTATTAGAGCAAAGAAGAGCTAGAAAGTTCATTAAAACAGGATCTAATAATTTGGATGATATGCTGAAAGGAGGTATTCCTACACAGGCTGTAACCGAGTTCTATGGTGAATTTGGTAGTGGAAAAACACAGTTATGCCACACCCTGGCTGTAAATGTTCAATTACCAGAAGAGGATGGGGGGTTGAACAAGTCAGCCATATATATAGACACCGAGAATACTTTTAGCCCAGACAGGATTATTGAAATAGCATTAAATAAGAAGTTGGATCCGACTGAAGTACTGAAGAACATAGTTGTGGGTAGACCCTATAATACCGTGATTCTTTTAAATATGGTTAAGAAGCTGCCAGAGATAATTAAAAAGAATAATGTGGGATTTATAGCCATAGACTCTGCTGTGGGGCCTTTCAGAGCAGAGTATTTGGGTAGGGGTAGGCTGAGTGAGAGACAGCAGCTTCTCAATAGATTCATGCATGACTTATTAAGAATTGCGGAGGTCTATGACGTGGCAATAGTGATCACAAATCAGGTGCAGGCGAGACCAGATGTGATGTTTGGAGATCCAACAAGACCAATAGGTGGCCATGTCGTAGCCCATGCAGTGACATATAGAATATATTTGAAGAAGGCTAAGGCGGCAGATTTGAGGATCGCATCTATCGTAGATAGCCCGGAACATCCCCCGAGAGAGGTTCTTTTCAGAATTACGGAGGCGGGAATATCAGATCCATAAGAACTAAGGCTTAGTAAATTTTTATATATTGGTGTGTAAGAAATAATATATCCTAAATTATAGGCCAAGGAGGAATGA
>JALTTZ010000050.1 GCA_027047855.1 Nitrososphaeria archaeon | reverse complement strand
CCCATATTTATATTTGCTGTGTCTACTTTCTTTCCTCTCGAATCTATTAATATTGAACCTAGTGACATCGAACCTTTTGGAATATCCATGTATTATTATGTCTGATATGATGTCTCCGTATGCTGGGGCTAACTTGAAGCCGTGGCCGCTTAGACCTACCATATGCACAAGATTCTCATACTGTTTGTCTTTTCCAATTATTGGTTGCCAATCGGGTGTTATGTCATAGAAGCCTCGCCAAGCTGTGGATGGTGTGCCCTCTCTCATGGAGGGAAATCGGCTTGTATAGGGCTCCATCCTTTTCAGCACCAATTTTGGGGGCGGTGAGGAATAATGACCCGGAATTGGTGGAGTATCTACATATTCAACATCCAAGCCTCCGATTAACTGGTGACTATTTCCATCCGGTCTAGAATAGAAACCAAGTACTAAATCTCCCCATCCAGGGGGATAACTGGGAACACTATGTTTTATTTGGAGTACTTGTTCCATTCCTATAGTTATCGGCAATCTAATGTTAATCGATTTCAGAACCTCATTCGTCCATACACCTAGAGCATTAACTACATAATCTGCTTTATAGGTCATTCTAGTCGTAACTACCTCCACAACTCTGTCTTCCTCAGCCTTGAGGTTTATTATAGTCTCTCGTTCCCTGACTTCACCACCATTTTCCATAACATAATTAATGAAGCACCTTACACTCGTATTTGGATCTCCATGCCCGCTACTGGGTTCCCATGCAACATACTTTAAATCAGATGTATTTATACCTCCATATACCTCATCTTTAAATTTCTCTGCTTCATATAGTTCGCAATCGACTCCTAACCTTTTCAATCCGAGCACTACGTCCTCCATAGATTTCGCGTGATCCTCAGCTCCCGCGAAACCCACGCCAGTAGTCCAAAAAACCTTCTCCTCGCATTCTACCTCATCGTTGAATCTATCTCTCCAGAATCTCCATGAATATACAGCCATTTCACGTACAACTGGATCCGTATAGTGGAGTCTTATTAGAGCGCTGCTCATACTCGTCTGCCCACAACCTGCACAATCCTTATCCAGAACTAAAATATTGTTCCAGCCCTTCTTAACCAAGTGGTATGCTATACTGGAGCCAGTTATGCCAGCACCCATTATAATAACATCATATTTTCTGCTGCTCAAAGCCAACCCTCCTAAAACTTTGTATTGGAATAAATATTATATAGTATGAGCATAGTTTAAATCTTGTATGAAGAGTGGTAGAATAGGGAAGAAGAGATATTACTTAGAGATTTCCAAGGCGGTAGCATTAAGATCCTCATGCACCAGAGCAAAATATGGAGCGATAGTTGTTCGCAATGATGCCATCGTATCTACAGGGTATAATGGCCCTATCAGAGGCGGTGTTAACTGCTATGAATATGGATGTATCAAAGATATTTTAGATCTGCCTCACGGTAGGTCGTATGATCTATGCCCAGCTGTCCATGGGGAAGAGAACGCGATTCTTAATGCAGCACGCAATGGATCTTCAGTTCTCGGCGGAACATTGTATTTATACGGTCTCGACCCAAAGACAGGCAAAGCCATTGATAGTGTGCCATGCGATAGATGTAAAAGAGCTATAATAAATTCCGGCATAGTGAAGGTCGTCACTATTAAGGCCAGTGGGGACATCGTCGAATACGATGTTAAAGATTGGGTCAAGCACGACACAGATAGGTACTTATCCAATTTAGAGAAAGCTAGAAAAGGAGAGTTGAACCTATAAAGAATAATAAATATGTTGATGTAGCATGAAGTATCCACCATTTCCGCAGGTCGGGGTTGGAGCTATAATAATTGAAGGCGATAATATTTTGTTAGTTAAGCGAGCTAATGAACCAGGTAAAGATAAGTGGAGCGTGCCTGGAGGACATTTGAAATTAGGCGAATCTCTTTACGAAGCGGCTGTACGCGAACTCAGGGAAGAAACGGGTATTGAAGGGGAGGCTATAGGAATAATAAATATAGATGAATACGTTGAGTATGATGGAGAGATCAGATACCACTATGTATTGATCGATGTATTAATAAGGAACCATACACCTTTAAGCGAAGCACGACCAGGTGGAGACGCTAAGGAGGTAGGAATCTTCCAATTAAGTGAATCTCTCAATTTAAATCTAACAAGAAGCACTAGGAGTTTAATCGAAAAACTGTTAAGACGCCCTAAATTGATACAAAGCAATTTTATTTTTATTGAAAGAAAGTAGATGGAAAGAATTTTATATTAACATTCCGAGGGTATTTGCCCCCAACAATACCACTATTCCAACTGATATTGTTATCATCACTATGGGTACACCGATTCGCATAAAGTCCGTAAAGGATATATTCAAACCCTCTTTGTCACTAACAGCTATTATTACTATATTAGGTGATGAAGCGATAGGAGTTAGGTTTCCACCAAAATTGGAGCCAAGAAGAAGAATCCACCAAAGTAGTGAACCACCATATATTCGATTAAGCTCATCGATCACAGGAACCATCATAGCTACATATGGAATATTATCTATGAAGCCCGACGCGAGTGCAGATAAATACGCTATAACGATAGCCAATATCCATAGCTCATGAGACGGCATGCTTAGGAATAGATTTGCTATTTTATCTATAACTCCGGTTTCAACAAGACCTCCCACCAATACAAAAAAACTGCCTATAAATAGGATTATATCCCATTCTACTTTTGAGAGGAGTTCCCCTAAATCTGGTTCTATGACTAAGAGCATAGCGGTGGCCCCCACCAATGCTACTACAGCGGGAGAAACATGCAGAAATCCTTGGAAAAAGAATAATATAATTGTCAAGACGAATATTAAAACACCTAATTTAAGCTTGTGCATATCCTTTACAAAAGAGTATTCATCTAGTTCCTCTAAATATGCCGATATCTCCTCATCACTAACTTTATAATACTTAGCTAGGATGTAGATGGTGATAATTAAACTGATTATCGTCAATGGAGCCATTACGTATATAAAGTCAAGGAAGGAAAACTTGGCATGTAAACCAACAATCATATTTGTTGGTTCACCGATCAGCGTCGCGTTACCACCAATATTAGCGGCAAATAACTGAGCCATAAGCAAAGGCCTAGGATCTTTATTCACGATTTTACATATAGCAACCGTAATAGTCGAGAATATAAGCATAACCGTAACCGCATGAAGAAAGGGGGAGAGCAACCCTGCTGCCAAGGTAATAAAATAAAAGAAGGTTCTGTAGCCTCCTGAGAATTTCGCAATCTTTATTGCTAGATAATGGAAAAGTCCCAGCTCCTTTAGAACCTCAACCATAGCCATCATACCTAATAGCAATAATAGAGTCTCAAAATCAACATAGTGAATGGCCTTCTCCAAGTCCAATATACCGAAGGCCAATAAAGCAACAGCACCCGACATGACAGCTACACTTCTATGTATCCGCTCCGTAATTACTAAAAATAGTGTTACGCTGAACACTGCGATCGCTATCAAATCGTACATATCCACCACCCCTCTACTCTAACAGTATTTATATATCGATTTTTAGTGATGCGTGAATTGGCCTAACTATCCGACTAGCAGTATAGGGTAATTAAGCCTATGGATTAGTTCCAATATGGTACTACTAATATCTCTATCACGCTCCTTAAGGTAATCTCGGAATACCACAACTATATCCGGTTTAAAGCTATTAGCTAACTCGACTATTGATTCTATTCTCGGTTTATGGAGAACCTCAATAGATATAGAGACATTATATCTAGATTCTAAAGCATCCAATTTATCTAGGATCTTCACGGTTCTTTCATTACCATACTTTCTCAATTCATCTAGAATATCAACTTTATCATCCCCTAGCTCGACGAGCCTCTCTATTATTTCTTCCTCCTCAGGAATATAAATCCCGATGATATTGTCAGCCTTGGGGCCATATTCCTCAATAAATTTGCAGAACTTCTCTGAGTCTAGTAGAGACTCGTCAATAATGACGATTATCTTCTTGAATTGCTTTCTTCTAATGATAGCTGCAGACTGCTTTAATACGGAGGTTATGGAGGAGAGAAGATCCTCATACTCCCTACCTATTTTGTCCTTGGTCGACTGGAAGTACAGCCGCTTCTTATCTCCCTCCATCCTCCCCCCTCCACTATGCAGACTAAGTCGTAAATATGAGTATTGGATAGCCATATACAACTAATACCTTATTACATAATGCTTGCCACTATAATTAAATTAATAAGATTTTTTATATACGTCAATTATATTTGATGGGAAAATGAATAGGAGAGCCTTAGTAATATTCGATGGTTCTGACATATCAATAAGGGGATTGAGCCATGCCTTAACGTTCTCTGAAGAAGGGGATACTATCGATCTCCTCTATATAGTTGATCGAAATACCTACAACAGTATACTTGAGGGGATAAGAAGTATGGGAGGGGGAGAAAACGATATTAATAGAGCTTTATCGGAATTGGAACATCGATTTAGGAAACAAATAAGCATCTTCCTACAGGAATGTAGAGATAGCTCAATCAATGTGAACACAATCTTCAAGATTGGTAACGTTGGTGAAGAATTGATAAATGAACTTAGGTCTAATAAATATGATCTAGTTGTTATTCCATATAGTGAAAGATACACGGATAAGTTGGGTGTAATATTAGGTAAGATAATGACGGAGTATAAAGGCAATATACTGGTCGTGAAATAATAACTAGGTCTTAAACACCTAAACCAACCCTCTTTTACGTAGATACTCCTCGGCATCCAAGGCAGCCATAGCCCCAAATGCAGCCGCGGTCACCATCTGTTGGTATCCAGGGTCCATAACATCCCCCGCAGCGAACACTCCTTCAACACTAGTCATCGTATTACCATAAGTTTTTATATATCCATGCTTAGTCAACTCAAGCTTTCCCTCGACAAGATCCGTAGAAGGTATATGACCGATAGCTATAAAAACGCCATCCACCTTAATCAATTCCTCTCCACAGTCTTTACGCCTTATCTTGATACCCTCTACTTTATCTTGACCAAGAATATCTATGACTAAACTATTTAATACAAGCTCTACATTCTCTAATTTAGATAATTTTTCTTGAAGAATCTTATCGGCCTTCAATTTATCCCTTCTATGGATAAGATATACTTTTCGGGCAATGTTAGCCAGGTATATAGCATCGGTTACGGCGGTATCACCACCCCCAACGACAGCGACATCCATATCCTTGAAGAAATATCCGTCACATACTGCACAGTACGATACACCCTTGCCCAAAAGCCTCTTTTCAGATTCGAGACCCAATTCCCTATATTTAGCCCCAGTCGCTATAATAATGGTCTTTCCCCTATAAACCTCATGCCCAACAAATATCTTAAACGGTCTATTCTTTAGATCCAATTCGGTGGCATCTGCCTCTACAAATTCTACACCGAATCTAGCGGCTTGTTGCCTAAGCCGTACCATCAAGTCGGGGCCATCCACACCTTCTGGAAACCCAGGATAATTATCCACCTTTGTAGTAGTCATTAGTTGGCCTCCCCACGAATAACCCGTAATAACTAGTGTCGACAACCCTGCTCTAGAGGCGTATATAGCTGCTGTCAAACCGGCTGGACCCGACCCGATAATCACGACATCATATACCTTATTTATATCCCCCCGTTTCTCATGAGCCATCATCTGCAATTTAACTACACTTTTGCCCTCCATGCTGAATAAGCTGCTACTCATAAACGATACCCCACAATAGATATAGAAACAACCATTCGAAATAATCTTTATAACATCGTTAAAATATAAATCGATTATCTCCTTAAGATAGAGTTAATTAACTCAGGTAGTTCGGATATATCTTTAATGACATAGTTGGCTCCATGACTCAATAGTAACTCCCTACTTTTACAACCAGTCAATACCCCAATAGTAATTAAACCAGCCTTTCTACCCGACTCCATATCTACCCAATAATCACCCACAAATATGACCCTATTCGCTGGGACACCATATTTTTTTATTATCTGTTTGAGAAGACCTACTCTGGAAAATAGGATATCCTCGTGCTCCGGGTCTTGCTCAACCAAAGTATACACATCATCCACAAAATCAGCTATACCAAAGACCCTTAACTCTCTCCAAACCTTCTCTTTGTCAATTTCACGACCAGTAGTGACAACGATATTGAAACCAACTTCTTTTAACCATCTTAAGGTCTCATACGCACCCTCGATCAAGCCATCCTTTTCATGAATCCACTCCCCATAAAGCCGCCTAAATTCCCTCCAAAACTCAATTCGGCCCGTATCCCTGGGTCTAAGACTATCAAGCTCATCTCTACAAAAAAGTCTAAAGAAGGTCTCCCAATCAATACGCTTCCCACCAAATAACTCGAGTACAAAATTATACGTCTCATAAAACCTACTCAGTGTGTTAAGTATGGTCTGATCCAAGTCTAGTATGATTAATCTTTCATCATTTTTCATGCCTAAGCACCCAAAGAAAACAATAATTAAATTTCTTATTAGGTTATTCATTAATTAGTGAAACACCGATATGAATAGTGATCTTAGGGGGGAGGGGGCCATAAATAAAAACGTTATTCTCCTTGGTTTAGTTAGTTTCTTGAATGACTTGAGTAGCGAGATGATTATACCTATACTTCCTATGTTCATTACAGCATTAGGGGGCAATGGGTTTATTGTTGGGCTAATTGGTGGATTAAGGGACAGTATATCAAGTATAATAAAAGTGTTCAGTGGATATCTATCCGACAAATCGGGCAGAAAGAAGCCCTTTGTAGTGGCGGGATATACAATCTCCTCTCTATTCAAATTCCTACTCGGATTATCAACCGTTTGGCAACAAGTATTAATATATGCTACACTTGAGAGAATAGGGAAGGGGCTTAGAACAGCTCCACGGGACGCCATTATATCAGAGTCAATGCCCCAAGAGAGAGGAAAAGGATTCGGGATACATAGAGCCATGGATACCCTAGGAGCCATAATGGGAGGAGTAATTGTATTCATACTCTTTTGGTACTTCAGTTTTAATTTTAACCTAATAATAATCCTTGCATCAGTGATAGCTTTTCTCTCCCTAATACCACTATATTTCGTCAAAGATATAAAGAGAAAGATCAAGGACATTACTCTACGTATAAGTATCGGGCAATTAAATCCAGAATTGAAGAAATTCATCTTTATAGCTAGTGTATTTACTTTGGCGAACTTCAGCTATATGTTCTTTTTATTAAAATCTCAGGAAATATTCACCGGCAAACCTTCTGTAGGGATACCGATATTGCTTTATGTAGTCTTTAACATAACCTATGCCTCTCTCTCAATACCCGCTGGAATAATTTCAGATAAGATAGGAAAGAAGAAGGTTATTGCATTAGGATATATCATTTTCACATTTACATCTATTGGATTTGCTGTTATATCCACACTCCCCGCCTACGTCCTCTTGTTCATTTCATATGGGATAGTATACGCACTTGTCGATGGAACCCAACGGGCTTATGTCGCAGACTTGGCCCCTGAAAACCTAAAAGCTACGGGATTGGGGGCGTACCATACCTTAACTGGCCTATCAGCATTAGTAGGTAGCATAACGGCTGGAATATTATGGCAATGGAACACAACTTATCCGTTTATATACGGCGGCATCCTAGGAATGATATCCACAATACTTCTTTCTACATCGATTAAAGGATGAGTAATAGTTGTCACGCCCCTTCTTCCCGCTTCCTCCTCCTAAATTTCTCGAATTCCTCCTCAAACAACCTATCGTACTTTTCCTCATAATCAACGTGTTCTTCAAATATTTCTTCTCCCCTCTCCAATAATTCCTCTGGCTCTCCATGCCAGACTACCTCCTCTCTACGCTTGAGTAAAAGGTATAGTATGCCCAGACCTATCCCTCCACCTATAACAGGATATAACCAGACAGCCAAAGAGAATCCTGTGGTAGGGGGAGTGGCGATTACCTCATCACCATACTTCTTCCTCATCAAGTCGAGTATCTCTTCTTTAGATAAACCCTTCTCGATCATCTCTGCCAATTCGCTCCTCATCCGAACAGAGACGCTGCACTTACTCATTTCACAAAAGGCTAGAATCTTTACACACCCACACATACAGTACAAATCCCGCTCCAATTCCTCTAAAGTAGGTGATTCACTAGCATAAATGGGATTAGGATATATTGCTAGCATTGTAAGGATTACTGCACCTAATATAGCTATGTGTTTGCTCTTCATATTTTCTCCACCACCTTGCGCGGCATTAATGCTAGTATCCCCCCAACCAAAATTATATAGCCACTGTACCATAGAAGTTTAACCAAGGGCATAATCTCTACCTTGAAACGCCCCACCCCATCGTCCGTTAGGAACTCAAACACAATATAGAGGTCACCCACTATCTCTGGAATAGTGTATGTGTCCACTCTCGAAGTGTACTGGTCAAATTTGAGGAATCTTTCAATCCTAGGTTCCATCGGGGCTATAAACTTCCCTCCTTTATATACACTAACCTTGGCCGTCCAAATTACTTTACCTTCTAACTCATTACTTTCGACACCGTCAAACCTTATGACGAAGTCTCCTATATCATACGACTCCCCCTGTCTAAGTTCTATAGAGTAACTTTTTGCATAAAACTGAGTTCCAATAAGACCAAAAACTATCACCAGCATAGCTAGGTGGATAATATAGCCGCCGTATTTCCGTCGCTTATGTACTATTAACTTTACAAACCTCCTAAAATAGCTTGGTACACTATATGACTTATAATCCTTAATGAAATCATAGACTGTAGTAGATATCCCTAAAAAGGTTACAAATAATGTAGATATAACCTCAGGCTTGTTATATCCCATAAGGAAAAAGACAACAGCTAAAAATCCACTGACGAGTGTGGGTATCTTCAATTTACTTGTAAATTTTGTTGGTGAGACTCTTCTCCAAGGAATTATTACACAGAGACCCATAAGCAGAATAAGTAACCATATCATTGGCCCTATAGTCGTGGTATAGTAAGTGGGACCCACTCTAACCTTAGTTCCCACTATAGCTTCATGAATCATTGGGAACCATGTACCCCAGAATATCGTTGTGGCAGCTACCACAAATAGAATGTTATTCAAAACGAATGTAACCTCCTTTGAGAATGGGGCCTCAAATATATCTATACTAGTCTCCATTAAATATTCATATCTCCAAACGACTAGTGCAATGGATGTTAGCAGTGTTACAGAGATGAATACAAGAAAGTGGTGCCCAATCTGACTCTGGCCGAATGCATGGACAGAGGCTATAACACCACTCCTAGTCAAAAATGTACCGAGTATCACAAACTCGAAGGTGAATATAGATAATAATGTATTCCACGTCTTTAATCCTCTCCTAGCCTCCTGTATCATTACGCTATGGATCAATGCTGTGCTAGTAAGCCACGGCAGGAGAGAGGCATTCTCAACTGGATCCCAAGCCCAGTATCCACCCCACCCCAGAACCCTGTAGGACCACCACCCACCAAAAAGGATACCAAGACTCAGAAATACCCATGAAAATATTAGCCACCTTCTTATTCTAAATACCCACCGGTCATTTCTCATCAGGAGGCCGGAGATAGCGTATGAGAAAGGTATTGCAAGACCGGCGTAACCTATAAAGAGTAAAGGTGGATGCATAACCATACCGACATCCTGGAGAAGGGGATTGAGGCCAACCCCATCTTCAGGAATAAAGTCAAGCCTAACAAATGGGCTAGACTCGAAAATTAATAGAATCAGCAAGAAGAAGATTGTGGAGAGATAAATAGAGAGGGAGAGATTATTCAGCTCATCCTTCTTCTCGAGGAGATAAATGCCAACGGCAAAAAACATCGCTATCCAAATCCATAGTAATAATGAGCCCTCGGCCCCTGCATAGAAACCAGAGATAGTGTATAATAATAGAAGGCTCTTATCTACGTGACTAGCAACATAAAGAACTTGAAAATCTTTTACATTTAGATAGTAAATCAGAGTCAAGGAAGCCAGAGTTATGAAGGTAAAGGAGAGAAATAGACCGTATTTGCCCACCCTCCTATATCGGTCATCAGGATCAATTACACTCAAAACAAAACCTAATATCGATAAAAACATCGAGACTCCAGATAACATAAGAAAAACATCGCCCACATCCAAAATTATATCACCTCCTAACCGTCCACCCCAGTTCTCCCACCCATCTTTTCTTCCATAGCCTTAAGCCGCTCAATCTTCTTAAGCACCTTAATGACCTTCTTTTTATATCTAATCCTGAGTCTAAAATATTCTTCCTCATCCAATTCTCCCTTCTTAAATCTATCCTCCAACTCATCAAGTCTACTCATCAACTCCTCCTTCTTACTCTCCAATTCCTCTAGCGTCGGTTTCTTGCGGAATACGCTCCATACACTGAAACCGATTATGGCGCCAGAAGTAGCCACTACCAACAACGGTAGCACCCATGCATTTTTACTGCCGATTCCCTTGATCATAAGACCTATCTGTTCATTTTTGGTTATATTATGTCCTTCGAAAAGCACATATTTTCCATTCTCAACCTCTATCTCCCCTCTATAATTGATATTAACAGGATTCTCGGTCTCATAACCATAACTTACAGCTAACAAAAGGTACTCAGTATTATATGGCACCTCAACCTCGAAAGGATAGGCATCCCCGGACACCGGAATCTCATAGGTATATGTAACCCTATAAGCCTCACCCGGCAACAGATTCCCCATCAAATTGAATATGAAACCCCACTCAGTATTTTCCAAACAACAACTCATAATGTCACTGTTAAACTTCCTGTATTCGGGGGGAAGATACATCCTAATCTTGGTTCCATTAATGACGGCCTTATCACCCACATTGCGGAGGAACACTACCTCCATAACTTCCAGGTAACTCCCTTGTGGATTTATAACCACGTGATGAACGGGAATATCTATCGAAGAATCGTTATCAATAACTTCATAAACCGTAAAGTTGAGCACAGTCTCATTATTACTAATCGTAACTTGCTTAACATATGGGACTTTTTTATAGATCAGTGCTACAATATACTCGCCAGAATCATTCACAGGGAATTCTATCTGACTTCCAACATATGTTTGATTATATAGTAGTGTATAATTCAGGTCAAAAAGGTTTACAATTATAGGGGATTCCCCATCATACCCCGAAACATAAATTTTTATTTTGTAACGTGTGTCAACATTTGCTGATACATTCATTAAAGATATTGAAGAAAACATGATAATTGATACGGATATAACCAAGCCTAGTGATAATCCATTGAGCGGTTTACATTTTAAACTGTTCATGACTAAATTATAACCATAACATAGTTAATCTTTATATAGGGGTATAAAATGTATAATAACTATATATCAAT
>JALTTZ010000049.1 GCA_027047855.1 Nitrososphaeria archaeon | reverse complement strand
AAAAGCAAGGTTGACTAGACTATCTGGCGTCGAGATCAAGAACATACTTTCCTTCGGCAAAACCAAGTTAACGCAAGAAAACCATATACCCATGATAAACTATAGAATGTTAAACGGAACATTTGAAAACCATGATACACTACCTCCATTTAGAATCCCAGTACTGGATAATGGGAAAGAAGACAGTATCCAAGTGGGAAAAATAATCTCCCAATTTGGGGAAGAGGAATATAATTACAGCATAAAGAGAAGTGATCTGGCGAGACATGTGGTATGTCTCGGCGTGACAGGGAGTGGAAAGACAACGACTGTGGCAACCATTATAAATAAACTATTCAAAGACATAAACTACATTATTTTAGATTTCCATAATGAATATAAGGAGTTGCTGGAGAATTACCATATGGTCATAAAACCAGGGATCGATGACGAATACGCGATCAATCCCTTGAAACCTATTAAGGGGGTGGATTTAAGTGAACATTTAGCGATGGTCACCGATATATTCGCCGATACCTACGACTTTACACACCCCCAATCATATATGTTTAAAAAGGTTTTAGAAAACACGATACATAATTACCGGTATACAGGGGAAAAGGAGCCAAATTTAGTTGCACTAGCCAAGTTACTTGAGAAAGCCGAAATAAAGTCATATTACGATATTGAGACTAAGATGGCTTTAATAAGGCGAATAAAACCGCTGACAGAGGGGCAGGCAAGGAAAGCATTTGTAGGGAAAACGAGTCTACCTATAGACACCATATTACGAAAAAACGTCATAGTTGAGTTGGGTGGACTTAGGGAAACTAAACTGAGGCAGATTTACTCACAATTACTATTGAAACAGATATATGATTATAGAATTTTAGAGGGGCCACAAAGCTTAAAACACATAATAGTCATAGAGGAGGCAAGCTATATAGTTCCATATAGAAGGGACTTCGAGAAGCCCACGATAGCCGAAAGAATGGTAAATGAGATGAGGAAATTCGGGGAGAGCATAATACTGGTTACTCAATTCCCCAGCCAGATCCCAAAAGATACGATAAAAAACGCGGGGCTACTTTTAATCCACAGGATAGCCGGACACGAGGACCTAAAAATACTTCAGAATATACTCCCACTATCCAATTTACAGATAGATTATCTTAAGAGATTGGACAAGGGTGTCTGTGTAGTGAAAGACCCTACGAGCGTAGAGCCGTATCTAGTTAGAATCTATCCGTACATAAGGAATCAAGGAAAGAACAACTTTAAGTCTCCATTCTTGGTAACCAATCCCAGCCAATCAACATAATCACTTTCAGGAAGACCATTTCTTCCTATGAAGTGGTCTATTGCCCTAAAAACTTTTTCATATCCAGAGGATACATCTACATGTAGAATCTTTGAGGGGCCATAAGCCTTCAGTGCTTCACGGTACACTATATCTAAAATCTCGGCTTGCACGTTTTCCAGCGCCTTTTCATAAGCAAACCCCTTGTCCAACAACCTATCAAACAGGGTATAGGGGTCCAGCCTCAAAACAATACATAGGTCAATATACTCTGACGGCACCACTAGATGAACCACATGCCCTTCCACGACCAAACCATCCCAATCGAACGATTCTATGATAAACTCCCTAGTCCGCTCTATATCTATAATATAACTTTCTCTTTCCTCATCTATACCCGTATACAATCCATACTCCAAGATCAAATCATTTATAGAAACATATTTTAGTCCATAGAGCTTGGCCAAACGCCTCGATATGAAGGTCTTACCTACACCTGGTGAACCAGTAATAACTACGTTTGGATACATGTCTAAAAGAGATTATTGGTTAAATGAAGTATAATAATTGGTGGGCCCGCCCGGACTCGAACCGGGGACCTCCCGCGTGTGAGGCGGGCGTCATAGCCACTAGACCACGGGCCCATACATTACAGAAATATTTCTATTATAGAAATAAATAATTAAATTGTTTGACGGTGCACTTCCATAAATACATCGCAAATAAATTTGCTAAATTTGCTAATTACTTCTTGAGTCCCTTCTGACGCTTCTTCCACCTAAGATTCTTACTATGACACCACCTACACTTCGTGGCATTGGGCGGATTTCGGGCGCCACAATTTCTGCATATTTTATAGTATAGTCTGTATTTCTGCGCCAGTGCCTTCTTATCTATTACTATTTCCTCACCACTCATTCAAATCCCACCTATTTCTCTAAAGAACCTCCTTCAGTATCTCTGGTATGTCCGACGGTTTATAGGCAATATATACACCGGCCTCTTTTAAACTTTTAATCTTTGCATCCGCTGTTCCACTGCTTCCAGAGATAATTGCACCAGCATGACCCATTCTTTTACCTGGTGGGGCAGTCTTACCAGCCACATAGCCGATAACAGGTTTATCAAAACCATTTTCCTTGATATATTGAGCTAGCCTCTCCTCATCGTCTCCACCGATCTCACCTATCAATACAACGGCCTTAGTGTATTCATCATACTTCAACACTTGGTCAAAGAATTCGACGAAATCAGTTCCTATAACGTAGTCTCCACCAACACCTACAACCAGCCTATGTCCATATCCTTCTTTTAGCAGATTGTAGGCAACCTCATATGTCAATGTTCCACTCCTAGATAGAATCGTTACTTCACCGGGCTTAAAATACTGATTGGGCATAATCCCAACTTTGGTAAATCCAGGTATTATGAAGCCTGGACAATTAGGCCCAATGATCCTAACACCGTAGTTTTTAGCCATCCTAACAAACTTCAGAGTATCGTGCGCAGGAATCCCCTCTGTAATAACAACTACAGGATTCAACCCATTTAGTATAGCCTCGGATACAGCGTCAAAGGCGAATTTAGCAGGGACAAATATTATAGATGTGTTTGCACCAGTCTCATCAACCGCCTCCTTAACCGTATCAAAAACGGGGACACCGTGAACCTCGTTTCCACCCTTACCCGGAGTAACACCAGCAACTATCTTAGTGCCATACTTCAACATCTGAAGTGTATGAAAACTACCTTGTCTCCCAGTTATCCCTTGAACTAAAACCTTAACCTCCTCTTTCGTGAAATTAGGCACCGGTCCTCCTCGCATATTCAACCACCTTTTTAGCCGCTTCATCCATATCCTTATAAACCTTAAAACCAGCTTTATTCAAGATCTCCTCACCTAAATCCTCATTAGTTCCCGTTAATCTAATGACAAATATGTCACTTGGTATACCTCTCTTCTCGACCACCGAGACGATGGCCCTAGCTACATCATCACACCTAGTAATGCCAGCAAAAATATTAACAAATACACACTTAGGCTTTATCTCATTAAATAGAACATCTAGGGCTGCACCTATCCTCTCTTCAGAAGCCCCGCCGCCAACGTCTATGAAACATGCTGGTTTACCACCATAAAAGTCGACTAGATCGAGGGTAGCCATAGTCAACCCAGCCCCATTACCAATTACCCCAATGTCACCTTCCAAGGGGACATATGAAAAGCCGTATTTCTTAGCCATCTTCTCCCCTTCAGTCATAATGCTCACATATTCAAAGTACTTCGATAAATCCTGCCTGATTTCAGAATTGTCGTCCACAATCACCTTCGAATCTAAGGCAACCACCCTACCCTCATTATTCACAGCCAACGGATTAATTTCAGCTAGAAGTAGATCCCGCTCAACAACCAATCTGAAGAGATTCTTTACAAGCGCCATCAACTCCTTGTTAAAACCGCCAAGTAGGAACTTGGAAACCAGCCTAAGATGATGAGGTTGGATACCAACCAAGGGGTCTATGTTCAATTTCAGTAGAGCGCCAGGCTTCTTAGCCAACTCTTCAACCTCTACACCACCCTCTCTCGAAGCCAGTAGGATAATACTTTTATCACGCTTAGATACGAGTAAACTCAGATAGAGCTCCTTCTCATGCGGGAAAAACTCCTCTATCAAAAGGTGGCTGGGCCGCTTCCCCCTAATAACTACATTCGAAACTTCATTAGCGATCCTTTCAAACTCATCCAAGTTCCTGACTACTTTAACAGCACCAGCCTTTCCACGGCCACCAGCCAAGTACTGACCCTTGACCACGAAGGGTGGACTAGGCACCGCTGATAAGTCAAACTTATCAGTCACCTGGAACACTACGCTATTCGGGACAGGAATATTATACTCTTTGAAAAGTTGTTTCCCCTCGAACTCTAGCAGAAACATAGTTACCCCTCCTGATTACAATTAATCCTTTTATGTCAGCTAAATAAAGCATTAGTTAATACTTAAACACCCAAAACTTATATAATTTATGCGGCCAAGCCCTTACTTCAATGTCTCCAGAGTGAAATAGGTCTTTGTTTCCCTGACACCAGGCATCTTACTCAGTATATTCAGAACCCCAGCCGCCTTGGAACCATCAACCTGTATAATTAGATCGACATCACCCGAAACCCTGTGAATCCGCCCTATATTTATATCCACTAGTTTTCTGTATATTTCCTCCCTCTTTGCAGGTTCCACAGACACTAGTATGAAAACAGGGGTCGTAAGGTATCCCAGCAACATCATTCCTTTCTCAGTGATCTCTATAAAACCACGTCCAGTCCTGATATAGCCTCCCTTGATTAGAGGTCTTAATTTAACGCTCAAAGCTTGCCTAGTAATATTAAGTTTCTTAGCCAGATCGGACTGCTTTACATCTACTCTGTATACATACTCACCCACCGCATGCTCCATAAGGAAACTCAAGAACTTGTATATGGTCCTAGTAGGTCTGAAAGCATCATTACTTCCTTTAGATTTTCTAGGCATATAAACCACCCACGATACCCAACGTCATCGAGCCGGTAGTAAAGTAAATATATTCTTTTAATATGTTAATAAATTTTTTTAAATAATAAATAATTGTTCAGGAGCTGCATTTACATTTATTAGAGAAATTTACAGTAGATTATCAAGAGAATTGTAATCTTTATTTAGATGGGGATAGTAATTTTTAGAGAGGTAGTTAATATGCTAAACGAAAGAACCCACATATCTAAAGCAATTGAAAAAATCGGTGAAAAAGTAACTATATATGGATGGATAGAGGATAAGAGGATTGTGGGTGGAGTTGCATTCCTAACAGTTAGAGACCCGTCTGGCCTAATCCAAGTAACTATAAAAAAGGATATGAACAGGGAACTGTTTATGAAAGCTTCAGCTATACCTAGACAGAGTGTAGTAAAAATTGGGGGATTAGTTAGGCAATTTGGGAGTAAAGTAGAGATCATTCCAAATTTTATTCATGTCCTATCCATCGCCAAACACCCACTACCGATAGACCCAACCGGACGGACCGAGGCATCAATACATAAACTATTACAGAATAGGCCTCTAAGCCTAAGAATACCCGAGATTAATGCTATATTTAGGCTCAGGGCAATAACTAAACAAGTTATAAGGGAATTCTTTATCAACAAAGGATTTGTTGAAGTCGATACACCGAAGATAATTGCCACCGCTACAGAGGGAGGAGCAAACTTGTTCGAGGTCAACTATTTCGGAAAACCGGCTTACTTAGCACAATCACCACAACTCTATAAGGAGCAATTGACGATGGGCTTCGACGGCGTATTCGAGATCGCGCAATTCTACAGGGCGGAAAAGTCACATACACGAAGACACTTAACAGAATTTACAAGTGTGGATCTAGAAGTGGCCTTCGCAGATTATAATGATATAATGAACATTCTTGAGGAGATGATAAAATATATATTTACTGAGGTTCCTAGGAGGGGACATAAAGAACTAAATATTTTAAATTATACTCCACCGCCACCACCAGACACAATCCCTAGAATAACCTATAACGAAGCCATCGAGATAATCCGAGAGGGAGGAGTCGATATTAAATGGGGATCCGATATAGACGGGGAGGCCTTGGAAGTTCTAGCTGAGAAACATCCCGGATTTTACTATATAATTGATTGGCCCTGGGATTCCAAACCCTTCTATATAATGAGGAAAGGCGATCTCTCCGAATCCTTTGACCTCATGCTGGGCAGACTTGAGCTATCATCTGGAGGGACGAGGGAACATAGATATGACCACTTAAGAAGAAATATAAAAGAAAAGAACCTGAATGTAGAATCCTTTGAATACCATACCAGATTCTATAAGTTCGGGATGCCGCCCCACGCGGGGTTTGGACTGGGGTTAGATAGGTTAATGACGATATTAACGGGAAGGGAAAATATAAGGGAAGTAGTACTATATCCAAGGGACCCGGAAACTATAACTCCCTAAACTACCTGGATCCGTAATTATTATTCCAATTCTGGAAGGCGATAACCGACTGCATAGATATGCTCGGTTTAACCCTATTAAGCGCTTCTAAGAGATCGTCCATAGTCAAAGGCCTCGGATTAGCCCCCTCCTCATGGACCTTCCCACTCTCAAAGAACTCTGAAATAACCTCTAAATATGCCGTCTGAACAACATCCCTAATATCACTAGCCGAGTAACCCTCCGTTCTCTCAGCAAGAAGATTCAAGTCTACACTAGCATCGTACCTAACCTTACTTAAATAATATTCAAACAACTTTATTCTACCCTCATAATCAGGTGGTGGAACATATATCCTCTTATTAAACCTCCTTACAAAAGATGGGGGGATTTGCCATGGGACATTAGTAGATGCGATAACAAATAGGGGAATCTTATAGTTATCTTTATTATTCAGTCCATCCATCTCCTTTAAGAACTGACTGCGGGTTCTAGCCTCCCCACCAACCTCCTCCTTCCTCGCACCGATTAATGCATCAACCTCATCTATATAGAGTATAACAGGAACTCCACGCATAGCTCTAGAACGGAGGAAATTGAAGAGCTCGGCGACCCGTTTTTCACTCTCACCGAGCCATTTAGATAAAATCATTGAGGCATCAATAGGATAGAATTCTGCCTCAATCTCGTTGGAGATTGCGGCTGCCAATGAGGTTTTTCCACAACCAGGTGGACCGAACAATAAGATTGCCCTAGGCCAACCTAGGGGGAATAGATCGGGTCTTTTAATCGGATATACAATACTCTGGATAATTATTTTCTTTATGTTATCGAGACCTACTATATCCTCCCAAGTAATACTTGACTTAAAAGGTTTTAGCCATGGGAGGGTTTCATGCTCAATTACCGGCATATCTATATCGTGTTTAGATATCTTTGATACATAGGGGGTTAAAGATCCATCACCTGCTTTACCAGCCACCTCACCTCTAAGATAAGTAAGTCGGTACCTGTATTCCCTTATCTTCTTCATATAGAATTGTTTAAGGCTCTGAGATTCTTCCCTCTCGATAAGTTTAGAGAGAGCGTCGATCGCCCTTGAGTAATAGTTTATGGCTAATGGTTTAAGGTTCTTTTTATCGGCCTCGACTGCCAGACGTGAGAAGCTGAGAGCCTCTTTCTCCAGCCTCTTCGCCTCATCAGGGTCGTAGTAATTGGCCAATCGCGATACACCCTTACATACCCCTCAGAAAATATATATACCCCCATTCAGCTAATTTGTAGAGCCTGTCTAGAATGTATTCTGGAGAAGCCCTAGCAATTCTAGCAACTTTATATATGTCTTGATAAGTGAAAGCCCCCCTCTTAACGTTAATTATGTATTTAAGGATCAACACATCTGTCTTCTCTAGTGCATCCCTAACCCTTATAGACTTTATTTTATCTATGTTGACCCTCAATATGGAGGGTTCCAAAACTTTAGGCTCCTTCCCGCCTGTAACGGTGCCCGCTACATAACCACCATCTGTTGCTAGAACTTCATAGAGCTTCTTCACACCCTCCTTTGGATTGGAGCTAAGAATCTGATCCAGATTCTTCGGTATGCTTGGATAGATCTTGGATAGCTCCTCACCAATCTTCCTCTCTACGGTCCTAATTATATCTTTGGCAGGATCCTCCAGTTCCAAGAATTTAGCTAGGTCTATATCGGGAATCTCGAGTAGAAAGTCTAGATCCATGAAATTATCCATAAACACCTTGTAAGTCTCACTAAACCCATCATCAATTATCCTAACCCTATCAACCACATCACGAATCGTTCTTACACTATTCCTAACATGGAGCAGGGCAGGCACCACAGTGCCCATGGTGTCCAATCTAAGATATACAGCCTCCAAACCGTTACTAATTGACATGAGGATCTTCTTAATCAATAACAGGTTTTTAGTCTCATTGTGGTATATTGTGGCGAACTTAGGTTCTCCAATCTTATGGTAATAGCCTATGCGCTCCCTAAATTTCTCCATCTTCCTATCAATAGTAGATATTAAATGCTTGATATGCATCTGATAACCCACAATCTCCTTCCTCAACAATTTATACTTATTAGCCACCTCATCAGGCGTCACTTCACGCTTCCACATTTGACTCATCACCCCCCTCATTAACATAAATACTTGAAGTCTCCTCTGCAGAGTAACTTTTGAGGAGACTTTCAATCTCACTCAACTTGCTATCTAATGTATAGATGGCGTACTCCAATTCCTCCAATTCATTATTCAATTTGACAATCTCTCTATCAATCGTCTCATAAGAGTCTAGATATACTTTATTGTCTATTGCGTTTGCCTCCCTGGCCACCCCCAACCAATAATGCAACTCTTCCAACCTATTCTTACGCCTCAAAATAGATACCTTCCTTTTCTCCAAATTCTTCCTAACGGAATGAAACTCTTTAGATATATTTTCAAACTCACGAGAGACATTCTCATATAATTCATGATAGACATTATTTACTCCAGACAATTCCTTCAATTTACCCAATGCGTCAACTTGTAGCTTGAGGAAAGAAAGCCTATCAAATAATTTTTGTGCATTTATCATCTCCTTTGAGTATATAATCACACCATCACTCTTTATTACTACAGAGTCAATAGGTTTGGACAGGATCACTCCCCCATTCTCATATACAATATTTTTAACCTCACCGCCATGATCAAACTCTAAAGCGACAATTCTACCTTTAAACCTACCATATTTATCTGCGATTGGCTTACCAATTAGATAAAAAGGGTTGGGGGAGGACATTTCAAACACCTAGAACTTGAACTCTCCGAAGACGGAGGATTCCTTCTCCTCCCCAATCTCTGAAGGTATACCTGGTAGCTCCTTCTCCATCTCCTCCTTTGCCTTCCTCTCTGCCTCCTGAAGTATCTTCAATGCCTCCTCGTTGGATATAGTTGTTTCTATAGGCTCTACACCCGTAGTGGTTGCATCCCACATAATGTCCTGTAGCAGATCACTGACCTTGTTGAGGCCGTCCTCGGCAGTGGGCAATATTAATGTCAAGTTGCCTTTAACATTCTTGAGAACCTGCATGATAGGCATGATTTCAGCGACTGCGTCACCCAAGTCCTCTATTGTGGACAACCTCACCATTACACTTTCGATAGCATATTTCGCAGAGTTTAGAACTCTTAGTGCCTTACGTATCTCAACCAGCTCATTAGCATATATTGTGGCTCTAGTCCTATCATGATTCTTGATGGCCTCAACGACACGTGCAAAGTACCTTTTATCTTTCTCCTTTAATGAACGAATAGCTATATCGAGCCTCTTATTCTGCTTATCAAGTATCCTGACCGCATTCTCGACCCTATGCTTCAAATCCTTCTTAGGAGCTAAGGAGTCTTTGAGTCTTCTTTTGAATCCCCCACTCTTATCACTCCACATACCACTGAAGTCCATATTTACACACCTTAACAGAAATAATCTATTTAAATCATACAGAGTATTCTTTTAATTATAGAAATGTCTCACCGGAGTCTGTATCCCGGTGACACAAACAGTTAGTTACATCAGTAATATTTTTCATTTTTGGATAGTGTGATGCAGAATGGATGTTGACGATTTTTTATCTAAAACCTTGATGGATATGGGTCTAACCAGATACGAAGCAATGATATACTATGCACTCGTTAAATTGGGTGAAGCTAAAGCTATTGAGGTGGCTCAAGCCTCTGGGGTCCCTAGAGAGAAAACCTATCAAATACTCAGGAATTTGGAAGAGAGAAATATGATCAAGAGGGTCGACTCGAAACCAAGGAAATGGATCCCCCTCCCCCCCACAGCCATATTTAAGGAGGTTGTGGAGCAGAGGAAGAAAACAATAGCTAAGATTGAAGAAGCCTTAAAATCGCTTCAAGATTTATACGATAGAGGAAGTAAAAAGAGTTTAAGAAAGGAACTAAATGTATGGGAAATATCTAAGCCAGCGTTCGAAGAGACACTCTACTCATCCCTCATATACTCAAACATAAGTGTTTATGCTATAATGTCACCAAACCTACTGGAAAGAATAACACTATACAATATGGATCTAATTAAGAAGTTGTATCGTAAGGAGGTTACGCTGAATATTGTAACCAAGATTTATGACGATAATTTACATATATTAGCCAAGTTATCTAATTTTGCTAATGTATATATAAATAGCTTGACAGATAAACTGGATACATCTATAATTATTATTGATGGAAACACGGGCTTCATGGTCAGAGACAACGAAGACTATATAATTCAGTTCTCTGACTCGAGAATAGCAAGCTTTTTCATGGATATGATAGATACCGTAATAAGACATTCAAGAACCATTGAAGATTATTTGAAGTATTGGGAAGCTGTAGAGACACTCGAATATAGCGATGTCTTAACCCATGAAAAACTGATTAAATTGTCTGAAGAGATAAACCAAGTAGTATTATTAAATATATTAGGACATAGAACCAATCAAGAAGAAGTATATGCAGAAGCCATAATCGACGTGATCAATAAGTATATTCCTCAATATGACGCCCTATCCATTGAAGCTAAGACGCAGATACTTAACCTGCTGCTAAAGAGTAATCCACTATATAAAGGCATCACTCTAGATCTAGACCCTATAAACACCACTTTAATAATCGATATAAGTGTAGATAATGCAGCTGGTTGGATCAACAGAATAAAAGAGATAGGGAGAATAATACTACCAATCCCCTATTACATAGCATTGAAGTATGAACTTAATCGTTTAGGATGGAAGGAAGGACAAACTATATGGCTAGAATATAAGAAAACACCAACCCAATTTATTGATAGGAAGAAAGTAAGAATAATCAAAAAATATAATTTACCGACCAAAAACAGGATATATGTATAACTCTTTTATTTTATAAATATTTTGGAAAAGTTAAATGCTAAAACTCACTGGCCTTGCTAGCCCAATAATATGCAATAACCACAGATAATAAACTGCCTATAAATCCTGATAATAGTGCCTCAATTATCTGTCGGTTACTCGCTATAAGATCGGCTAAGGAGGGAAATGACTGTATAAGCCAAGGAAGTACGAGAACACCTATTACATATATCATCACACCAATAACGAAGCCCAATGAAGCCACAGCTAGATAAGCTATTAACCGAGCCATACCACCACCTAACACTTAGAAGGCTATCCTTAACCTTATAT
>JALTTZ010000048.1 GCA_027047855.1 Nitrososphaeria archaeon | reverse complement strand
GGACATTAGTGAATAAAGTGATTATTATGCCTGGAATTAATGAAAGAACATTTTTGCTAAGGGAATCGCCGACTAGAAGGATCGATAAAATTCGTGAAACTATTGTAAAGGAAGGCAAGGATATAATTCTATTGTCCACTGGCCAGCCCAGCATACCTCCACCCGAAGAACTCAGAATGTACATTGCTGAGAGACTTAAAGAGGAGTCAATGAAACTTTACGGCTATACACCTAGTCAAGGTATATCTGAATTAAGGAACGCTATTGCAGAGGACCTCAAGAGTCTAGGTGGGTTGGATCTGGATCCTGAAAAAAATATAGTTGTTACGGCTGGCGCTCAAGAAGCGATGTTTGCAACACTCGCTGCCATATTAGAAGAGGGGGATGAGGTTATCCTCACCGATCCATGCTATTTCGGATACAAACCAATTATAGAATATTTAAGTGGAAAGGTTAGATATATCAATGAAACACTTGATGATGGTTTTCAACCCGACCTAGATGCACTTAATGAAGTTATATCGAGTAAAACGAAGGCCATAATATTAGTATCACCAGACAATCCCACTGGAAGGGTGGTAAAAAAGGATATTGCCAAAGGCATCGCTGAATTAGCAGAGGAACATGATTTCTGGTTACTCATGGATGAAGCTTACAAAACATTAATATATGAAGGAGAACATACTTGGGTCTGGAATTACGCACCTGAGAATGTAATTGGACTTAATACATTTTCTAAAGATCCGGGTATGCCCGGTTGGAGACTCGGCTATGTTTATGGACCATGGAAACTTATCAGAGCGGTTAAACTATTGAGTGAGGAAATTGTATACTGTCCACCTTCTGTAGCTCAAATAATGATCACACACTATCTAAAAACTGATATGAGAAGAAAGTTTATTCCTAAAGTGTTAAGAGAGTATATTAAGCGTCGAGAGAAGGTTATATATTCTCTTAATAAATATCTTCCAGAAACACGTTTCTTGAAGACGCAAGGATCGATGTTTATCTTTCCCGATTTTGCTCCCTATTTGGAAAAGTTAGGGCTAACTGGCGATGAATTTAGTGAAAGGCTTTTAAGGGAGGTGAATGTGGCAACTGTTCCTGGCAGTTACTTCGGGTCTACAACGACTTTTATAAGAATATCTTTCGTAACAGAGTCTATCGAAAGACTTGAAAAGGCAATATATTTGATCAGTGAATTCATAAATAAGTATGCATAACATCAAAAGCTAACCAAAATTATCTATACGATAGAATTATAAAGAAGAAAGGCGGTAATAGGTTTAACTGATAGCATTCTTGTATATTACTCCCTCCTTCATAACAAACTTCACTTCTCGAAGTGCAGAGATATCATTCAGTGGATCGCCTTGAACACCGACGATATCTGCATATTTACCCGGCTCGAGTGTCCCGACTTTATCACCGAGGCCTAAACACTCTGCCGCTACTTTTGTACCGGCTTTTATTGCATCCATTGGTAACATACCGTATTTAACCATTGTTATCATCTCATCAGTATTGTAGCCGTGTTCGCGTAGTGGGGCTCCGAAATAGTCAGTGCCCGCCGCGATCTTCACACCAGCCTTGTAAGCAGCTAGAAAACTCTTCGGCATAGCCTCTATACACATACGCTGCTTCTCAAGCCTCCACGGCGGCATATCATAACCTTCTTCTATAGACTTTTTGTAAACCTCAACTAAACAGAGAGTTGGCACGTAATATACATCATTATCCAACATCATCTGTATAACTTCATTATTTAAGAAGTAACCATGCTCGATGGAGTCAACCCCACCTAATATCGCTATCTTGATTCCTTCAACACCCTGAGCATGCGAGGCCACAAGTTTCCCCACCCTATGTGCCTCCTCGACGATTACACGGACTTCCTCTACGGTAAACTGGGGATGCCAGGGAGCATCCTTCTCTGAACCTACACCTCCACTGGTCATGATTTTAATTACATCAGACCCATCTCTAATGGCCTCCCTAACGGCTCTTCTACATTCTTCGGGGCCATCTGCTAGAAGGATGCCTTTCTTAATGACGTCTTCCCTTGGTAAGTAATGAATATCTCCATGCCCACCTGTTTGGGATATAGGTCTCCCAGCAGCGATGATTCTTGGGCCTATAATAGAGCCCTCATTCACCCCTCTCTTTAATGAGAGGGCTATTCTGCTACCCATATCTCTAACCGTAGTAAAACCGGCATATATTAATTTTCTACAGTCCTCGACCGCCCTGATTACCTTCAGGTCATGGGGAACCACGAAATTCTCAGAAGGACTATATGATCTTCTACCAATTAGATGTACATGCGCATCGATATAGCCTGGGAGTATCGTCAAGTCACCTAAATCCAAGTACATCACATCTGGAGGCTTCTTTATCTCACCCTCCCTACCCACTTCAACTATATATCCATTTTTTATCAGTATCTCTGGATAGTCTATTGCATCGTCATGCAGACCATCTATCATCCTTTTAGCTTGAAGGATAATAGGAGAACCATTTACATTGACCATAACTCATAATATAGTTAATTTAGCATAATAAGTTTGAGTCAATCCCAGACCATAAACTATGCAGTGTAAAATAACGAATAAGTGATTTTATAGCAAGGTGAACTATAGATATTTTTATGGAGAATTATGATATTCTCATAAAAAATGGTTATATTGTCGATGGAACTGGATCTCCACCATACAAAGCCGACCTAGCAATTAAAAATGAAACAATAGCTAAAATAGGGGATATAGATAAAAAAGAGTCGGAGGAAGTGATCGACGCTAGAGGGCTCATCGTAGCTCCAGGTTTCATTGATATACACAACCACAGTGACTTATCTATATTTCTTGTTCCGACGGCAGATAATTATATTTATCAAGGTGTAACGACGATCATTGTAGGGAACTGTGGTTTTTCACCTGCACCCATAAATGAACTAAACAGAGGGTATATAGAGAATTTCATGAAGTTTATACAGAGCGAGATTAAGATTAATTGGGAGAGTTTTGGTGAATATCTAGAGGAACTAGACGAGTTAAATAAAAGTATCAATGTCGGGGTTTTAGTGGGTCATGGAACGATTAAGGCGGCTGCCATGGGTCTTGAAAATAGAGTTCCTACTCAACGGGAGCTTAAAATAATGAAAGATCTTATAAGGGAAGCAATGGAGGCTGGCGCTATAGGTCTAAGCACCGGTTTGATGTATAGCCCCGGTGTATTCTCAAAAACAGAAGAGATAATTGAGCTTGCTAAAATTGCAAGCAGATATGGCCGAATATACACATCCCATATTAGAAATGAAGGAGAGAAACTAATCGATTCAGTTTTAGAGACAATAAGAATAGGGATAGAGGCAAACATACCTGTAGAAATCTCCCATTTGAAATCTGCAGGCAGACCAAATTGGGGGAAGGTCAAAATCGCTTTGAAACTTATCGAGGAATATGCTGACCGAGGCTTTGAAGTTGGAGCCGACGCATATCCCTACACCGCCTCATCGACATCGCTACTGAGCATATTTCCATCATGGGTAAGAGAAGGTGATAGCGAGGAGATCATGAGAAGACTAAAAGATAAAAATTCTTTAGAAAAAATTGCTCACGAGATTGAGGAGAAAGGAATACTAGAGTGGAGGAGAGTGGAGTGGAGCGATATCGTAATTTCATTCTCACCAACATACACTGAAGTAGAGGGATACACTGTAAACAAGTTAGCTGAAGAATGGGGACTGGATCCGCTATCAGCTGTCTTAAAGATATTACTAGATGATGAATTGGCTACTGCCATGATTGTACACGGTATGTGCGAGGAAGATGTTGAGAAAGTGATGTCCCATCCATACGTATCGATAGGCAGCGACGGATCCGTTAAGCGCCTAGGTATAGGGAAACCCCATCCCCGTAACTATGGTGCATTTCCAAGGGTCATTAGAAGATATGTAAGGGAGAAAAAATTATTAAGTCTAACTGAAGCAATTAGAAAGATGACTAGTCTACAAGCAAATAAATTACGAATATGGGATAGGGGGATACTAAGACCTGGCATGAAAGCCGATGTAGTTATCTTCAATTACCATACTATAGCGGATAGAGCAACATTTGAGGATCCACATCAATATGCTTCAGGAATTAAATACGTAATCGTGAACGGTCAGTTTGTAGTCTATCAAGGGAAACATACTGGTGCTACTCCCGGCAAACTTATTAGGAAGATGTAATGTAAACAATTTTTTTACTAAAACAAATAAAAATTATTTATCTACTATAATGAAAATATTCCCTTATTGAGGTGGCATTACTTGAATAGGTATTTGCCACTATCCATTATTATGATACTATTCTTAGTAACAACTATGTTCCAGCCATACGCTAAACCTGTCCTTGCTCAAGAGAGTTATCCAGAAATGCACTATTCTGTCTACGCCCCTGAGTATGACCCTGTTAGGGTCAGGGCTGCCCAGATGTTCTCAGAAAATGCGAAGAAAGTCGGTGTAATTATCGATGTAAAGCCTGTCGATTTCAACGTAGAGGTTACTAAAGTAATAGATGAAAGAGACTTCGACATGTATATAATTGGATGGTCGTCATCCAACATGCCCATGTACTTCTCAAACTTCCTAGTCTCATGGCAAGATGTTCCTGGAGGCAACAATCCGGAGGGCTTTAGAAACGCAGAGTTTGATTCCTTAGCCAAGGAACTAGACTCCACAATCAATGTAACCAAGCAGCGGGAGATAATATTTAGAATGCAGGAGATATTGGGTGAACAGGTTCCCAGGCTAGGAATTTATACTAGGTATATAACACAGATATGGCAGAAGGGATGGAGTGGATTCCACCTTGAGTATTGGGGATATGCAAGCCCATTAACCTGGAGAAATGTATACAATCCAAATAAAGATACATTCATAGTGGTATTAAACGATGATATGAGAACCGTTAACCCACTTAGGGAGCAGTCCATATGGGAGGATTACGTATGGAACTCAGTATATGACACACTAGTAATGTTAAATGATGATTATGTTCCTATTCCATGGCTTGCCTACAACTGGACAGTCAGTGAAGATGGTAGAACATGGACCTTCTACCTAGTGAACAATGCTACATTCCATGATGGAGAACCCTTGACAGCTTCTGATGTGGCCTTTACCCTTAACTATCTGAAAGACAACCAGGTACCGACATTCATATCAACATGGAGGTACATCGAAAGTGTCCAAGTAATAGATGACTATACTGTCCAGATAACTCTGAACCAGACATATGCTTGGTTCCTCTACTACCTAGCTGATTTACCGATATTACCAGAGCATATTTGGTCAACTTTAACTTGGAATGCCTCAGAGCCACCACTAATTGGTAGCGGGCCATTTGTTTGGAGCAAGAGGGTAACTGGTGAGTACATCGAACTATTAAAGTACGACAATTATTGGAGGAGCGACATGCCAAAAGTAAACAAACTCATATTCAGAGTAATTAAAAGTATGGAAACAGCTGCACTAGCTCTTCAGAACGGTGAAGTTGATTTCTACACTTATTACGTCCCGCCAGCCACCCTCGACACACTAAAGACCAACCCCAACCTAGATGTAAACTTAGTAAGAGGCTTCACCTACTACTACCTAGGATTCAATCTCCGAAGACCTGGACTAAACAGGACATTAGTCAGAAGAGCACTGTGCTACTTAATGCCTAAAGAGGATGTAGTGAATGGCCCACTAATGGGTCTAGGTGAGCCAGCTAACTGGTATATATCCCCCAGGTTCACCCTATATTACAACCCGGAGATCCCATTGAAATATCCATGGGTTAGGGGAGGATCAGCATATGACGAGGCATCCAGATTACTCGATGAGGCAAACACGATGGATATCGACGGTGATGGTGTTAGGGAGATACTTCCAATAGTACCTACTCAGCCTCCAACCCCACCACCTGAAATCAACGTGAGCGAAATATCGGAAGCTATAGGAGCACTACATGGAGCAATTACAGACCTCTCAACAAAGATAACTGGGCTCAGTGGCACTGTCTCGGGTATGCCTGGGAAATTGTCAGAGGCGGTCGCTAATGCGTTAAGCGGAATCAATACTTACCTGATGGTCCTAACAGTGCTGGTGGTTATAAACCTATTGATAACGATTGCATTAATAGTCTTGATCAGAAGGTATCTGGCCTAACCCCCACCCTTTTATTTTTTTATGAAAAAACCTTTATGATACGTGTCCCTTTTAGATAAATTTAAGGAGGGGTAATAGTTGGGTCTACGAGAATATACAATCAGAAGAGTAATCGAACTAATTATATCCCTCTTCCTCTTCTCAACGATAAGCTTTATAATATTTAGGATGATGCCTGGAGACCCTTCAAGCCTATACCTTGAGGAAGGGATCCTGGAACCCGGAATGAGAGAAGCTATTAGACACATGCTCGGCCTTGATAAACCACTCTGGGAACAATACCTGATATACCTAAAGAACACTTTTACCTTCACTTTCGGTGTTTCATTCCTCTATAACAAACCTGCTATCGACATAATTCTTAGTAGAAAACTTCTGAACACGCTCGCCCTACTATTATCAAGTCATGGCCTAGCAATAGTTTTCGGAATCCTCCTTGGGGTCTGGTCCGCATGGAGAAGAGGGAAAGTATTTGACATATCATCGATGCTTGCGGCCTTCATTCTATACTCCCTCCCTGTATTCTGGGTCGGTATAGTAATGTTATTACTATTCTCAGTCAAACTCGGTCTATTCCCTCTAGCGGGTACGATTACAGCAGGGCTTACCCATGAAAACATCCTTCAGTATATGGCGGACTATCTGCATCACCTCATTCTGCCAGCTACCGCAATTACCTTGATTAGACTTGGTGGAGACTATCTAATAACAAGAAACACGATGATAACAGTCATAGGAGAAGACTATATAAAAACAGCTCTAGCCAAAGGAGTCCCCGAGAAAATTGTAGTTTGGAAACATGCAGCCAGGAATGCAGTACTACCAATAGTTACTTGGGTTGGCCTAGAGATCGCGGTCATATTTAGCGGTGCCGTATTAACAGAATCGGTTTTCTCATGGGATGGAATAGGAAAATTAATTTATGACGCGGCTTTATGGAGGGATTATCCAATCCTTGAAGCCGCATTCTTCATAATAATATTTGTAACACTTGTTGCTAACTTCCTAACCGATTTAGCTTATGCAGCTTTGGACCCGAGGGTAAAATATGACTAAAGAAATTAGGCTCAGACAAAAAAGAAAATATGGGGAAAGATTTAGAGAAATAAAGGAGTTTCTCCGTGTATATAGAAAGAACCGGCTGGGAATGCTAGGCCTTTCGTTGATCATCATCTACGTAATTATCGCCCTTCTAGCACCCTACATAACCCCTTATGACCCCTTCGAAAGGGTAGCAGACCCCTTCCTACCTCCAAATCCAGAGCATATTTTCGGTACAGATGAATTGGGGAGAGACATATTTAGTTTAACCATCTATGGAACGAGGATATCCTTATTCGTAGGTATATTAGCGACGCTTCTGAGCGCATTCATTGGCTCAGCCGTCGGTATAGTGTCCGGGTATTTCGGGGGGCTCGTTGACGATCTACTCATGAGAATAACAGACCTATTCCTGATAATACCTGGGATACCTTTCCTAATAGTTCTATCAGTTATACTTGGCTCCAATATTTGGAACATTATAACTGTAATAGCGATAATATCATGGCCCTCGACTGCGAGACTGGTCAGAAGCGAAACCCTTAGCCTTAAAACTAGAACATTCATCGAGGCAGCGAAACTTGCTGGGGCAACAGATACATATATTTTATTTAGGCACATCTTAGTTAATGTGCTCCCCCTCATATCTGCATCTATAATCCTTACAATTACGAGAGCAATTATTCTTGAGGCTGGGCTGAGCTTCCTCGGACTCGGTGACCCTACAAAAATTAGCTGGGGTACCATGCTCTACTTCGCAGACAGATATGGAGCTATGTTCTCCACTAATCCATATTATATCATTATCCCAGGTATAGCGCTCTCTATTCTGGGTTTAGCCTTCGTATTTGTAAGTTACGCGATAGATGAAATCGTAAACCCAAGATTAAAGACAAGGAGATTAAGATGAACAAGAATAATAAATTGTTAAATATCGAGGATTTGAGAGTATATTACGTAATGTCCAGTGGCTCGGTTAAAGCAGTAGACAGGGTTAATTTAGATATAGGTAAGAATGAAGTTGTAGCTCTAGTGGGAGAATCCGGGTGTGGAAAAAGTACGCTTGCATACAGTATACTTAGGATAATACCGTATCCCGGGAGGATAATAGACGGAAAGATATATTTTAACAATATAGATATCACCGCTCTTCCTGAAGAAGAGATGCGGAAGAAAATAAGGTGGAGAAACATATCAATGATCTTCCAAGGAGCTATGAACTCACTAAATCCCGTTATGAAGATAAAAGATCAACTAATGGAGGCAATCATCTATCACGAGGACGCTATAGATGATGTAGAAGGAGCGTATTTAAGAGCGATCGATTTAATTAAGAGAGTGGGGCTCGATCCAAGCAGGGTGCTAGAGAGTTATCCCCACGAATTGAGTGGAGGAATGAAACAAAGAGTTGTAATAGCAATGTCGCTCCTACTCAATCCCAAGTTAGTGATAGCCGATGAACCTACCACGGCATTGGATGTAACAACCCAAGCAAATATCCTGGAGTTGCTAAGGGATATACAGAAGGAGGTCGGGATATCTATTCTCCTCATCACGCATGATCTACCTGTTGTCGCCGAGATAGCGGATAGAGTATTCGTTATGTATGCCGGTAAGATAATAGAACATGCAGATATATACTCAATCTTCAAAGAACCACAACACCCATATACTGATGGATTAATAAGCAGCGTTCCAAGCTTAGTAGAAGGAAAGTTAAAGAAACTGAAGATAATGAAGGGCGAACCCCCAGATCTGATCAATCCCCCATCGGGCTGTAGATTCCACCCGAGATGTCCATACAAAATGGATATATGTGAAAAGGAAGAGCCTCCACCAGTTACTATTAAGGAGGGACACGTGGTTAATTGCTGGCTCCATGTTAAGAGGTGAGAAAAGAAATTGGAGACTCCAGTATTGGAAGTAAATAATTTAAAGAAATATTTCGCAGTAAGCAAAGGCCTATTATATAGTATACTCTTCAAAAGAGTAGATTATGTTAAGGCTGTAGACGGCATCTCCTTCGACATCAAAGAGAAAGAGATCTTTGTTCTGGCTGGTGAGACAGGTTGTGGAAAGACCACCACAGGTAAAGTAGTTCTGGGGTTGTATAAACCAACCGATGGACAAGTCAAGTATAAGGGATTTGATATCTTTCGTATAAGGAGGAGACAATGGAGGAGAATTAGACATAAGCTTCAAATGATCTATCAAGACCCTTATGAATCATTGAATCCAAGGCAAAGAGTCTTCGATATTATCTCGGAACCCCTTAGATTAAATAAACTCTATAAGTCGAAAGACGAACTTTACGATAGAGTTATGAAAGTCATGGAAGATGTAAAGTTAGTCCCACCAGAGGACTTCATGATTAGATATCCTCATGAATTAAGTGGAGGGCAGAGACAAAGAGTAGCTATAGCGAGAGCCATTGTTACCAATCCAGACTTCATAGTCGCTGATGAGCCTGTATCAATGCTAGACGCATCCCTGAGGGCCTCCATCCTAAACCTCTTACTTGAATTCAGAGAAAAACTTGGAGTAACTTACCTCTATATCACCCATGATTTAGCCACCGCTAGATACGTTGGAGACAGAATGGCAATAATGTATCTTGGGCAGATCGTTGAGATGGGTAATATAGACGACTTGATAGAAAACCCACAACACCCATATACACAAGCTCTAATATCCTCTATACCGGTTCCCGATCCCGAGTACACTAGAAGGAAGAGGAGGATTAGACTGGAGGGGGAGCCACCAACACCGATAAATCCACCTTCCGGGTGTAGATTCCATCCAAGATGCCCATACAGGATGGATATATGTGAGAAAGAAGAACCAACCTATGTAGATGTTAAAGATGGTCATATAGTTAAGTGTTGGTTACACATAAAAAGATGATTGGATGTTAGGAGGTGAGAGGTATGGCGATTAAACCCAAGAGGATGACTGTGAGGGAATATGTATTGCTATTCCTAGTGATAATCATTCTTCTGGTATTATTAATCGTAGGCGTATCGTACTACACATTATAAACAATTCACCAATATTAACTCAACAAAAGGCACAGAGCCTAGGAGCAAGCGACTTAAACGTCAGTGTTTGCGCGAATAGATAATCATAACCATTGATGACAGAACAAATAGACAAAGGCTTACAATGTATGGTAGAGTTGCATAGATGCTGGCTAGCAACCCCGCAATAGCTGGAGAAAATAAGGCAAATAATTTATTATAACTTGATATAGCCGCAAATAAGCTGCTGGATTGCTTCTTAGGTATTTTCTCAAATACCCATGCCCTATAAAAAGGGAATATAAGGGTATCACCGAACCGAGATATAAAGTATGCAACTACAACCAAGATGAATGGAGGATTCATAAACATTATTAAAGCCCACAATGAAATGAGTATATACCCAAACCCAATAACTCTAAAGCGGTTATAGTCAATGAGTATGTCTGATACATAAGTAGCCAATATAGCTCCTAAGGAGACTGAGGCTTCCACCAACATGGCCTCGAAGAAAGATAAGCCAAGCACATTAATGATATAGTTAAGCATAACTATTGCGGGGGCGAGGGTCCAAGCCAGGGTAGTCAATGCCTCCATCAATAGAATCAGTCTAAATTCTGCATCAACTCGAAAAACAAATTCCATTGGCTCTACTCTTTCATTAACATTAAGCCTGGGCAAGGACTTATACAGATAATATATTGTAAAGAATGAAGAAAGGCCTGCTACTATGAAAGCTATCCTATAATGACTAGCTTGATTAAATACATAACCCAGTACATATCCGAATAATGGGAAGGTCAATACTTGGCTGAGCTCAGGCAAACGCATATGCCAATTAAAGATCTCTTCAAGTCTTTCTTGAGGATACAGAATCTTCTCAGCAGCTTGATACAGGGGATAAAATAGTCTGCTTAAGTCCTCTATCAAGAGACCGATTAAAAGAAAAAGGGGAGCCAATGGACCGTAAGCCAACCCATACATTAAGCTGGATACGCCGTCCATCGCATCTATCAACATTAATCCATCCCTAATGGGGAATCTATCAAATAATTTGCCAATAAGATATGTGAAAGGAATCGATAAAAAATGAACCAAGGTGTAGAAAACGCCTATCTGGAGGATGCTGTATCCTGTTATGAACATATACATAGGCAGCATGTACCAAACGATAAGGAGAGGGCCAACTAACGTATGATAGATTATGTAATGTCTGGCTCCTTCGGGTATGTCGCACCATCTCAAGCCAGATCCCCTGATGAAGTAATGATATAGTCTGGAAATATTCGCTAGTTTTCTTTACAGAGGCTAATAATTAATCAGTCTTTATTC
>JALTTZ010000047.1 GCA_027047855.1 Nitrososphaeria archaeon | reverse complement strand
GTCATAGCCTTCACATGTACTTTGTATCCGTGTTTCCTCCTTGAGTATTGTTCACCCCAGCCTATTGCATCTAATTTATATTCACTTTCCGACATCTTTTCAATGTTAACTTTGAAGTCGCTGAACACGATGTTCTCTAATTCAAAAATTAAGATCAATTCTTCAATCCAGTTGAAGAGCAGAGACATTAAGTCGAATCCCTCGACGGATATTCCCTTATCTATTTGTTTCTCAACTTTATCACGCTCTATAAATGTATCTGTAAATGCCATACCAGCGGCCTCGAAGGCCTCCTCTAGGGTGTCGCCCCAAGCTTCTATTTTAATATCTGCTGTATGTTCTAGGAACCTATATCCTTTCATTAGTTTCACCCGATAAACCTTAATATAAGTATCCATATTATTTCATAAAACACATAGAATAAAACTTTATAGAGTTTTATCTGAATAATCAATTACTGGTGTAGATGCCGGGATGGCCGAGTGGTTAAGGCGCGGGCCTTGAGTGTCTCCATGAGAGCCCGTGGGTCGTCTGGCCCGCGTGGGTTCGAATCCCACTCCCGGCGCCATACTTACTCCTAAATTAATCCAAGACTTGTGGGAGGATCTGTATTCTATACTATATTATTCAAGTTCCTCGATTGTTTTGGCTATGTATACTGCCGGATCCTCCATCTTTGCGAGAACTCTTGATACATCGATATCTTTATATCCTTTATCTCTATGTTCACTTATCTTTTCTATCACTTCATCAACTTTGGTGCACTGGTATACTACCCCCTCATCCATGAGATATTCTATATACTCTGGTTGTTTCCCTGGTCGAACTGTTATTGTTAATTTGCCTAGAAGGGCGCTCTCCATAGTCATTGTACCACCATATCCTATTAACCCTATAGAATATCTTACGAGTGTGGGGCCATCTACAGGCTTAGTGGGAATGTGGACATTGGGATTGTTTCTATATATGGTTTTATATTCTTTTACATCGATGCTATATCTCGGTAAAATAATTATCTTTAATTCTGGGGCTATTTTCATTATCTCTTTTACCATCTCGTGGAGATTAACCATTTTATTGTAATCCGTATCAAGTTGATAGGAGGCCATCCACTCGATAGGTCTTATTATTAGATACTGTCCCTGTATTCTATTTATCACCTTCATAGTGGTTGGGTCATCCCTGTGTCTATTTATCCATACAATGGGGTCCAATCCCTTGTATTGATATATATTTGCCGGGTCGATTCCATAGCCAGTCCAGCGTTTCTTATCGATAACCCATGGTGTATAAAGCCTTATCGATAAAGGTATGGAGAGTTTTGATGCTGCCTCCGCGTGAGGTGTATCACTTACGGATATATGCCTAATTCCTAATCCATACGATACTCTGGCCGCGTCTGGAGATGTAAATGAGATGGTTAGGTCAGGATTTTCCTCCTCTACTATTCTTATCAGTTTTTTCATTCTGTTTATTGAGGCCAGCAATTTACTCTTTAACTCTTTACCTCCATATCGACCTACAACATAATTTCTATATTTGCTCTGTATGTATCTTCTGTATAAAGCATTGGTTTCTCGGAATCTCCTAATAGTAATAAATACGTCGTGGTTTCTTTTCGTTAGTTCTTCGGCTACTCCATTAAAGAATAGAGTTTGTTTGGGCGTGAGTATGTCGATCCATATTTTCATCGAATTCTCCTCCTTTGCATGGACATATTTGTTCTCAGCTAAATAATGTTTTGGTTTATAAAATAATAGCATGTTATTTCTACATAATTTAATTATAATGTAGGAGTTCATGATTTATTATCTAAATTATATAGGAAGGGATTGGAATGTGGCAAATTATTGTTGCGGTGTTAGCGGCTCCCTTCTCATATATTATGACTAAGTTGCTTATTGAACGGATTAGGAGTTCTGGGTTTGTTGGTATAGATATATTTAAATTGTCTAAGCCTGAAATACCTAGTTTAGGCGGGATCCCTCTACTTATTACGTATATCTTCGGTTTAGCTCTGCTCTATTTAATCGGCTCTATTCCAACTAGTGTTTTTGCATCTATCACACTTGTATCTATAATTTCCGCATTTATAGGACTGTTGGATGACATGTATGACTTGCCAGGAATGTTTAAACCCTCTGCATGTCTCTTGGCGGGTCTTCCAGTAATAATATTTGGGACTTATATACCTAAACTTTATTTTCCCTTTGGGGTGGCGTTTAGAATTACTTACATATATCTTTTGCTTATACTTGTTGGGATAAGTGTGTCGGCTAATACTGTTAATATGTTTGATGTTATTAACGGTTCTGCATTATCTGGAACCATTTTTACAATGATTGTAATTATTGTCTCGGCATACTTGATGGGTGGAGATTCTACTCGTTTATTGCCTGGAATCTTGTTTTTAGCCGTGTTGATCGGTTTTCTTCCATTTAATATATATCCCTCAAAAATCTTCTTAGGTAATATTGGGTCACTGCTTTTGGGCAGTCAATTAGCTCTCTTTGGTATTTTATACAAAGTTGAGTTTCAAGCGGTGGTAGCTATGCTGCCCTTCATACATAACTCTTTCTTCTTCCTGAATAAGGTAAAGGGTTTTATTGAACACAAACGATTACGCTATAAAGTTACGTATCTAGATGAGGAGGGGTTGATCGGTGATGCACGCGATGTTAATGCCCCTATTACATTGATTAGACTTTTAGTAGCGCCTAACAAGATGAATGAAAAGGATTTGTTATTTAATGTAATCATTCTCTTTCTCGTTTCATCGGGGTTGGCCTTATTATCAATCGTGTGGTGGTGAACTATGAAGATCAGTAAAAGCACAATTTATATTGTCTTTATACTCGTGATTCAATATCTATTTATTATCGCTATTCCCATAATCCTATTCAATATTTATAATTCAGTTGTATTCTTTTCTGGATCAGTACTATTTGATCAGTTGGTTAAGGCGATTATATCGTTTCTGTCTGTAGCATTTTGGATATATCAATGGATGTGGTTAACGAATAGAATATATCGGTCTTTAACTGGTGGACGCTAGAGGCTTCAGAGAATATTTTTTAGAATGGACATGGATTATTATTAAATAATTTATGTATTTTGCAGTAAATTATTGTTGAGGTTAGTGTTGGAAGATGTGTGGGATTATTGGAATATTGTATAAAAATAAACATGTAGCGACTGATCTGGTTAAAGGGCTGAAGTTGCTTGAATATAGGGGGTATGATTCAGCGGGCATAGCCACAATAAGTAATGGAAATTTATTGGTGGAGAAGGATAGAGGAAGAATAGATGAGTTGAATATTAAATTGGGTTTCGATCAGATGTCTGGTTACGTGGGCATCGCCCATACGAGATGGGCGACACATGGAGCCCCAGACAAAATAAATGCTCATCCCCATACTGATTGCGATAATCGTATAGCAGTAGTCCATAACGGCATTATAGATAATTATAATGAGATCAAAGCTGAATTGATACGGAAAGGGCATGTCTTTAAGAGTCTCACCGACACCGAGGTTATTCCTCATTTGATTGAAGATTATATAAAAAATGGATATGGTTTCAGGGAGGCTGTTCTTGAGACTGTATCTAGACTGGAGGGTGCTTATGCGCTGGGAATAATCTCTCTCTATGAGCCCGAGGTGATTGTAGGAGTTAAACAACTAAGTCCCTTGGTTGTCGGTGTATCGGAGAGCGGTATGTATATAGCTTCGGACATAAACAGTTTATCTCCCTTTACAAAGGATGTAATTGTTCTCGATGACGGGGAAATCGTTTTTCTCTCACTAGATGGATATGAGATTCTGAAGATTGCAAATAGACAGAAGGTAGATAAACAACCCATGACCATAGAGATTGACACTCAATTCGCGGATAAGGAGGGTTATGTTCATTATATGCTGAAGGAGATCTTTGAGCAGCCTGTCGTACTTAATTATAGTATAAGGGTTCAAGAACATTACTTAAATCTCATGGCTGAACTATTAGACCGTAGTAAGGAAATATTTATTATTGGAGCAGGAACGTCATATCACGCTGCATTACTCGGTAGTATGATTCTATCGAGAATAGCCAGATTAACTGCAATCCCTGTTATTGCCTCTGAATTTGTAGCCCAATATGGAGACGTAGTAAGTGTAGATTCCTCTGTTTTGGCTATAAGCCAGAGTGGGGAGACTATAGATGTTTTGAAGGCTATTGAGTTCGCTAAAAGCAGGGCAGCCACTATACTGGGGATCACGAATACGTTGGCATCTACACTAACTAGGGTCTGCAGAGTTTATATACATCAACATTCTCTCCCTGAGATAGGTGTAGCGGCTACCAAGACTTTTACTGGACAATTAGCCGTCCTATATAGGTTGGCCATGGTTGCTGGAAAGATGCGTGGTAAGCTAAGCCAGAGAGAGATGGATGAGATGAAAATAGAGATTAATAAAATACCATCGATAGTCAAGAATGTTTTGGATAAGGTGGATCCTGTGGTTAGAGAGTTAGCCAAAAAGTATAGTAAAACTAAATATTTCATATTCTTGGGTAGAGGTTTAAACTATCCTATAGCACTGGAAGGAAGATTGAAGATGCTGGAGATAACATATATACCTTCCCTCGCTTATCCCGCTGGTGAGAGTAAACACGGGCCTATAAGTTTAGTGGAGGAGGGTGTACCTGTTGTTTTTGTTGCACCGCCAGACGAGACGAGAAAGTTTATAATAGGTAACATGGAAGAGATGAAGGCTAGAAAAGCCACTATTATAACTATTGGAGAAGCGGATGATACGGAGCTTATGGAACTATCCGATGATTATATTGCTATGCCCAAGATGAATCCATTATTTTCTCCAATTCCATATGTGGTTCCTCTTCAGCTTTTTGCGTATTACACAGCAATTCTCTTGGGTAGAGATCCGGATAAGCCCAGGAATTTGGCTAAGAGTGTGACGGTGCTATAGGAAATATGAATAAAATTTTGGTTGTTGATTTTGGTTCTCAATATACACATTTGATTGCTAGGAGGATTCGCTCGTTTGGTGTGTATAGTGAGGTAATTCCCCCTGATCTCATAGAGGAGCATCTATCACCTGAGGTTAAAGGGGTAATTTTATCTGGGGGGCCTATGAGCGTATATGACGCCTCGTCCCCTAAAATTAACGAATCACTTCTGTTGAAAATTAGAAGACCTGTTTTAGGTATATGTTACGGTCACCAGCTTATAGCTCATGTCCTAGGTGGCCGTGTATCTAAATCTGCCGTAGGAGAATACGGAAATAGCAAGTTTTATATATCCAGTAAGCACACACTCTTCGACGATGTTCCAGAAAGTTTTACTGTATGGATGAGTCATAGGGATAGTGTGGTGTCTCCTCCCCCGGGATTCACGGTGCTTGGCCATACCGAGGTTACGAAGATTGCAGCGATGGCAAATGATGAAAGATCAATCTATACTCTGCAATTTCATCCGGAGGTTGTACACACCGAGTACGGATTGGAAATACTTAAGAATTTTGTTTTTGGTATCTGTGGATGTGAGGCAAACTGGAATCCAATGGTTAGTCTATATAATTTCTTGGATGAGTATAAGGATTGTGATGGGAATGCTATTGTCGCGGTTAGCGGGGGAGTAGACTCAACAGTTACAGCGGTCATTCTCAAGAAGATATTCGGGGATCGACTATATCCCGTTTTTATAGACACTGGACTATTAAGACAAGGTGAACGTGAGTGGGTTGAATCTCTATTCAAGACACTTGGGTTTAAGAATTTAGTCGTTGTCGATGCTTCAGAGATCTTTTTAGATAGACTTAGGGGTGTCGTGGATCCCGAGGAGAAAAGAAAAATTATTTCAGGGTTATATGTCTCTATCCTGAAACGTGTGGCTAAGGAGCTGCCTAATATTAGGTATTTAGGCCAGGGGACCTTATATCCAGATAGGGTTGAGAGTGGGGCTACGAGCAGCTATACAGATAAGATAAAATCGCATCATAATGTTTTTGACAAGTCATTTGTTGGGTTGGAGGTATTGGAGCCTCTCCAGGATTTGTATAAGGATGAAGTTAGGGAGTTAGCTAAATATCTCGGTCTTCCTAGAGAGGTTATTGATAGGCATCCTTTTCCGGGTCCTGGGTTGGCTATTCGAATTGTAGGCGAGGTTACACCTGAAAAATTGAGTATTCTTAGGAAGGTTGATAAGATAGTTGATGAGGAGTTAAGGCGTTGGAATTTATATGGGGTTGTGTGGCAATTCTTCCCAGTCCTTCTTTCGATTAAGTCTGTGGGGATAAGGGGGGATCATAGGCACTACGGTTATATAGTTTCTATAAGGGGTGTGGAGAGTGTGGATGCGATGACCGCTAGATTCGCTAGAGTTGATTGGGGCTTTTTAGATTCTTTAGCTACTAGGATTTTAAATGAGGTTGAAGGAATTTCGCGGGTATTATACGATATAAGCAATAAGCCTCCAGCCACCATCGAATATGAATAGGTCGTTTAAGTGACCAGGGTTTAAGTTGAATCTTTATATACCTCTCTTATCATAAATTTGTTAAATTAATGTTGGTTTATGGTAAGGTGTTTGTATGGTTAAGGAAAATTTCTTTTATAGCAGGTTGTTAGATGCGCCGTTGGCATTGACTTTCTATGACTTGATCCTTCAACCGGGTTATACGGAAGTGGAGCCTAGGGAAGTAAGTTTAAGGACTAAGGTCACAATTAATTTTGAGATAAATTTGCCTTTTGTGTCTTCCCCTATGGATACTGTTACTGGGGCTGATATGGCTATTGCATTGGCTAGACTAGGTGGTGTAGGGATTCTGCATAGAAATTGTTCTCTTGAAGAACAGGTTGCTATGGCTAGGAGAGTAAAGAGAGCTGAGTCTTTTATCATAAGGGATGTGGTCACTATTTCTCCGGATATGAAGGTTGCTGATGCAATTGAGATTATGAGTGAGCATGATATTCATGGTCTACCTGTAGTTGATAGTGCAAATTATTTATTGGGTATAGTTACTTGGAGGGATGTCCGCTATAGTGATCCTGACAATTTAGTGAGAGATGTCATGACTGGTAAAGATAAGTTGATATACTCGGATGAGTCTATCACGCTTGAAGAAGCTAAGAGGCTTATGAATAAGTATAGGATTGAGAAGCTCCCTATAGTTGATAAAGAGGGTAAGTTACTTGGATTAATTACTTTTAAGGATTTGGAGCTTAGGGGAAAGTTTCCTAATGCAAGTAGAGACCCTGATGGGCGTCTTTTGGTGGGGGCTGCTGTCTCTCCATATGACCTGAATAGGGCTGTGGCTCTCGATAGATATGTAGACATATTGGTCGTTGATGTGGCACATTTCCATAATAAAAACGTTTTGAATGCTACTAGGAAACTCGTTAGGAGTGTTTCTGCTGATGTGGTCGTCGGTAATGTGGGGACTAAGGAGGCTGTATTTGACGCTATAAATATTGTTGAGGAAGTGGCTGGCTTTCGTGTGGGTATCGGGAGTGGGTCGATATGTAAGACGGGTGTGGTGACTCGTGTGGCGGCTCCTACATTATTTGCGGTGGCTAACGTTGCTGATGCCCTTATTGAATTGGGTGAGCATGGAAATATCCCCATTATTGCTGATGGAGGTATTAAGAACTCTGGTGATATTGCATTGGCGTTGGCTGCAGGTGCGTCTGCAGTTATGATGGGTAATTTGTTTGCAGGCACTAGAGAGAGTCCAGGGCGTCTTATGGCTCTGGAAGGTAAATATTATAAAGAATATTATGGTATGGGTAGTAACAAGGCTAGGATGAGGAGGATGTCTCTAGATAGGTATTCTATTCCCTCTAAGGATGTTGAAGAGGGAGTAGAGGGTTGGGTTCCATATCGCGGTACTGTTAAGGATGTTGTCTCTGAGTTGAAGGCTGGGTTGGAGGCCGCTATGGGTTATGTAGGGGCGGCAAGTATTAAGGATTTATGGAGTAAGGCTAAGTTCGCGAGAGTTTCTCCAGCAGGTATGGGTGAGATAAAGCCACATAATATATTTATGATTAAGGGCTAGCTTATTTGATAATTTAGGCTGAGAATAGAAAAATTATTTATATATAAGCGGTCAAAATTATCAATATGCAATTGTGGGTAGGGTGATATCCCGTTATGTCCAAGGAATTTAATGTTGTTGTTAGGGTGTTGAATACCGATCTTAAGGGAGAGAATGTTGTGGTTGAGGAGTTGACGAAGATTAAGGGGGTTGGCCCCACATTAGCTAGGGCTATACTCCATAGATTGCATATACCTATTAATAAGAGGGTTGGTGAATTGTCTGAGGAGGAGCTTAATGCGATTGTTGATGAGATTCAGAATATTGCGTCAAGGTATCCTCCATATTTATTGAATAGGCGTTTTGATAGAGAGACTGGTGAAGATAAGCATCTTATTGGCAGCGACCTTGAATTTACGATTACAAGGGATATAGAATTCGAGAAGAAGATTCAGTCTTGGAGGGGCATCAGGCATAGACTTGGCCTAAAGGTTAGGGGGCAAAGAACTAGGACTACTGGCAGAAAGTCTAAAGTTCCGGTCGGTGTCAGGAGGAAAAAGAAGTGAGGTGATGGTGTTTGGGTGAGCCTAGAAGATTCAGAAAGAAATATGAAACGCCCTTTAAGCCTTGGGATAGAGAGCTCTTGATGGAAGAGTTGATGTTGATAGGTGAATATGGTTTAAAGAATAAGCGTGAACTGAGGAGGATGGCTACTTTCCTTAGAAAGATTAGGGATGTAGCTAGGTCTTCTTTCGGTTTGTCGCCTGAGGAGAGGGAGCATGTAACTAAGCAATTGATCGATAGATTATATCGTTTAGGCATTCTTCATGAGAATGCAACAATTGATGATGTTCTCAGGCTAACTGTTAGGGATATTTTGGAGAGGCGTCTCCAGACATTGGTTTATAAGAAGGGTTTGGCCAAATCGATTTATCATGCGAGACAAATGGTTGTACATAGGCATATAATGATTGGTGATAGGATTGTTGATAGGCCTAGTTATCTAGTCTCTAGGGATGAGGAGGATAAGATTAGGATTAATCCTAGGAGTCCATATGCTAACCCTGATCACCCTATTTGGAAGGAGGTGAGTAGTAGTGAGTAAGGAGGAGTCTAAGAGTAAGAAGCAAAAGCGTGAGTTATGGGGAGTTGCGCATATATATTCAAGTCTGAATAACACGATTGTTCATATAACTGATTTAACAGGTGCTGAGACGATAGCTATTACATCTGGTGGTATGTTCGTCAAGGCCGATAGGTATGAGGGGAGCCCCTATGCGGCTATGATGGCTGCTAAAAAAGCTGCTGAAATAGCCTTATCGAAGGGCATTGTGGGTGTTCATCTAAAGGTTAGGGGTGTTGGTGGCCATTTCTCACCTATTCCAGGCCCAGGTGCTCAAGCGGCTATTAGAACCTTGGCTAGAAGTGGTTTGAAGATAGGTATTGTAGAGGATGTAACGCCTATACCTCATGACAGGACTAGGCGGCCTGGTGGTAGGAGGGGCCGTAGACTATGAGCAAAGCGTTATCCGATGATATTAAGATTGAGGTTTTGGAGCATACCAGTGATACATTAAAGATAATTTTATATAATGTCCCTGTGAAGATTGCGAATTCCATCAGGAGGAGTGCAATTTCATTAGTTCCCACTCTTGCTGTAGAAAAAGTCATTATATTTAGAAATGACTCCATTATGAATGATGATATGTTGGCACACAGGTTGGGGCTGGTGCCTTTACGAACCACATTAGAGAAAGTTAGAGAGCTTGAGACCAATAATGGTAAGGTCTCCCTTTTATTAAAGGTAAAGGCTGACAAGGATATAGTTACAGTAAAATCGGGTGACATTAAAAGTAGGGACAAGGATGTGAAGGTTTTGGTAGATGATATTGATATAGTTAAGTTAGCTGAGGGTGAAGCTATAGAGCTGGAGATGGAGGCCACCGTTGGTAGAGGCAAGGAGCATGCTAAATGGTCCCCAGTCACAGTAGCTGTTGTCCGTGGATTACCGGATATTGAGATACTGGATCCTGAGTGTGGGCGTGGATGTAAGAAATGTATTGATGCGTGTCCTAAAGGTGTCTTGGGTAAAAGGGATGGAAAATTAGTTGTCTTGGATAGGTTTAAGTGTACTGTATGTAAGTTGTGTGAAAAGGCATGTCCAGATAGGATAAAAGTTGATATTGATGAGTCTAGTTCCTTACTGTATATTGAATCTGTGGGTCAGTTGAGTGTGGATGATATTATACAAGCTTCTTTTGAAGAACTTAAAAAGAAGTTTGTTGAGTTATATGATGCGTTGAAGGTGGTCGGTTGAGATGTCGGAGAGAAGGAATAAGGAGTTTTTCTTTGTGTTGAATGAGTTGAGGCGGGCGAGTAGGAGACATAATGCTCCAATATGGAGGTATGTGAGGGAGTTGCTTGATAAACCTAAGCGGAGGCGTGTGGCTGTCAATTTATCAAAGATTAATAGATACACATCTGAAAATGATGTAGTTGTTGTTCCAGGTAAGGTACTGGGTGCGGGGGATATTGACCATAAAATTGTAATTGGTGCCTATGATTATAGTTTAACTGCTTTGGATAAATTGAGGAAAGCTGGGTGCACTGTACTTTCAATACCTGAATTGATTGAGAGGTATCCCAGGGGTAGTGGGGTGAAGATTATTGTCTAATAATGAAGTTGTTTATGTGGATGGTAGAGATATGATTATGGGTAGATTAGCTTCTAAAGTAGCCAAGATGCTCTTAGAGGGTAAGCGTGTTGTTGTTTTGTATGCTGACGATATAATTGTTACTGGAACAAGTAAACGATCTATAATGGAGAAATTTTATAAGAGGCTTAGGTTAAGGTCAAATGTTAATCCACGTAGGCATGGTCCATTTATTCCTAGGAGTCCAGAGGGCATATTTAGAAGAGTTGTTAGGGGTATGTTGCCTAGAAATAAGCCTAAGGGTAAGGCGGCTTATAGGAGGCTAAGGGTATATAGGGGTAATCCCGAAAATGTTCCGGAGGAGAAGCTACTTGTTTTTGAGGATAGTAAGAGGCGTAAATTTAATCCATATCCATATATGTCTCTGAAGGAGATTGCTAAGTTGATTGGTTGGATACCTGTTGAGGAGCGGGTTAAGAGGTGGGTTGTAGGTGAGTAAGCAGAAAGTATATATATTTTCAGGTAAGCGGAAGCGAGCCGTCGCAACCGCCTTGATCAGGAAGGGTAGTGGCAGGGTAAGAATTAATGGTGTTCCTGTAGAGCTGTGGGAGCCTGAGGTCGCTAGATTACGGATAATTCAAACTCTATTGTTGGCATATCCTATATCTAAGGAGTACGATATTGATGTTAGGGTGAAGGGTGGCGGTTTTATGGGTCAAGCTGAGGCGGCAAGTATTGCTATAGCGAGGGCTTTGGTAGGGGTCTCTAAGAGTAAGAAACTTAGGAATATATTTTTGGAGTTTGATAGGGCTTTGTTGGCCGGGGATCCGAGAAGAACTGAGCCTAAGAAGTTTGGTGGCCCTGGCCCGAGAAGGAGGAAACAAACCTCTTATCGTTAGACTTATGGTGTTTAGATATGATGATACCGGTTAGGTGTTTTACGTGTGGTTCGGTAATTGGAGATAAATATGAGAAGTTTATGGAGATGGTGGAGAGCGGCATCGATCCAAAAGACGCATTGGATAAATTGGGTCTAAAGCGATATTGCTGCAGAAGAATGATTTTGTCTCACATAGATATAATCAATGATTTTCTAGTGTATAAACGGATGAATGTGGGTAGGGGTCAGCCATAAAAATTAATCGCAGTTAATGCACAAAAATAATTTAAGAGGAGTTTGGAGGGATTGGTTTGAGAATAAAAGATATACGATGGAATTTGGAGTATACGTCAAGGGCCAATCCCACTATAAGTATTACTATTGTTTTTTCTTCAGGTGTTATAGGTAGATTTGCTTCACCGGCTGGTGCTAGTAAGGGTAAGTTGGAGGCTCCCTCATATCCTGAAGGTGGTATTGAATCGGCGTTTAGGGTTCTTAAGGAATTGAAGACCAAGTTAGTAGGAAGGGAGTTCTTTTCTCAAAGAGAATTCGATAATTTTCTCTCTGAATTTGATGGAAGTAATAACTACTCTCGAATCGGTTCTGTAGTCTCGTTGGGTTGCTCGGTGGCTTTTGCTGAGGCCGCGGCATTGGAAAATAATGTTCCTTTATTTCATTGGCTTTCTAATGGTGTTGCATCAAGTTATCCTCTCCCCTTAGGTAATGTCTTGGGTGGGGGGAAGCACTCAAGGGGGCGATCCATAGATATACAAGAGGTGCTAGTTTTTCCTCTTAAGGCTAAGTCATATAGAGAGGCTTATGAAGCATTAGTTTATGTACATAAAAAGGTTGGGGAGCTTCTCATTCAGAGGGACCCTGGATTTACTGGGGGTAAAAATGATGAGGGGGCATGGACTACTTCCCTAAGTAATGAGGATGCCATCCAACTTGTAGTTGATGCGGCTGATTTAGTGGGGTCTGAATTGGGTGTTAAGCTTGCAGTGGGTCTGGATGTTGCGGCCTCCACGTTATTTGACGAACCATCCGCATCTTATTATTACAGGAAGATGAATAAATATCTGGATAAGGAGGGGCAAATATCGTACATATTGGAGTTGATAGACCGATTTAACCTTAAATATGTAGAGGATCCCCTAGAGGAGAATGACTTCTCTGGTTTCTCTAGATTAGTTGAATCTAGAGGAAATAAAACACTTATTGTTGGTGATGATATTTTTGTTACGAATGTTTCAAGAATCAAGTTGGGTATCAAGGACAATTCAGCTAATGCAATTATTATTAAGCCTAATCAGGTTGGTGATCTTACTAAGACTATGGAGGCTGTTAGGGAGGCCGGTCTCGGTGGCTTTAAGATAGTTGTATCCCATAGGAGTGGGGAGACTGTTTATTCACACCTATCTCATATAGCTATCGCTGCTGGTGCTACGTTATTCAAGGTTGGTATTGTTGGTGGTGAGCGTATAATCAAACATCTTGAGTTGATTAGGATAGAGGAGGAGATGGGTGGCCTTAGACCGGCCACTATTAATTTGTAATATTTTTTAATGACCTTTGTTAGATATATATAGAATATATTTAAATGGGTATTCTATTCCATTATGGTAAAAGGTGATATTAATTTGGTTGAGGAAGGAGAGTCTGGTGCAACTACGGCTGAGAAGATAGAGATTAACAAGGAGTTATTGCTCAAGTATAGAGTGCACCTTGGTAGAAACATTAAAACCAAGTTTAGTGAGGAATTTATATACGCGACTCACCCAAGGGGATTTTATCTAATAGATTTAACAAAGACGATTGAGCGGCTTAAGATTGCCGCTAAGTTCCTAAATATGTATCCTCATAATGAAGTTCTCTTGTTCTCTGGTAGGGAATACGCATTTAAGGCCCTGGAAATGACCTCTAAAATTTTGGGATATAATGTTTTATATGGTAGGTTTCTACCTGGGACTCTAACAAATTATATGTTGAAGAACCATGTGGATATCTCACTCTTGTTTGTTATCGATCATACCTATGATAGGCAGGCTGTTGATGAGGCATATAAAATGAAGATACCTATAGTAAGTTTTGTTGACACCAATTCTAATGGAACCATTATTGATTTAGCGATTCCGGGGAATAATAAGGGTAGATCTTCTATCGCCGCTCTTATGTGGATACTATCTGTGTTTATATTGCGTGAACGCGGTGTATTAGGAGAGGATGAGGTTATTGATGTTCCTATAGAGGAGTTTATGGAGTAGATTGTGTTTAATTTAAACGGTAACTATCTAATATAATAATTTGAGGGTTATGATGGTTCGAAGGCCAGCTGTTGCAGGGGCGTTTTATCCAGGAAGTAAGTCTAGTTTATTGCCTTATATTTCCAACTTGTTCTTGAGTGATAGGGGGCCGGGCGCTGAACCTTCTGTGAGTGAGGCGGGAGAACGTAGGTTGTTGGGCATAATATCTCCCCATGCAGGCTATATCTATAGTGGTGAGATAGCTGCTCATGGATACTACTATTTGGCTAAGGATGGTTTGCCCGATACCGTAATTCTAATCGGACCTAATCATACTGGTTTAGGGGGCGCCATCTCGGTCTATCCTAGTGGAAGCTGGGAAACTCCGCTTGGATCGGTAAAGGTAGATGTCGACTTTGTTGAGCGGCTTAAGGAGACTGAGTCTTTCCTCTCCTTCGATGTGGATGCCCATATTTATGAGCATTCGATAGAGGTTCAAATCCCTTTCTTACAGTACATTTACGGTAAGGTTGGGAAGTCGTTTAGGATAGTGCCAATAGTCATGATGTATCAGACCGTTGAAGGTGTCAAGATTCTTGGTGAGGCTCTCTATAAATTGTTTAGTGAAGCTGATTTAAGTAGGTTCTTGGTTGTTGCGTCTACCGATTTCTCGCACTATGTACCAGCTGAAAAAGCGAGTGAGATTGACTTTAAAGCTATAGAGAAGATATTGGCGTTAGATCCCGAGGGCCTTATCTCCTCGGTCTATAGATGGAATATAACGATGTGTGGATATGGTCCTGTGGCTACGTTGCTATATTTAGCAAAGAAGCTTGGCGGTTATGGTGCAAGGTTGCTTAAGTATGGTCATAGTGGGGAAGTTACTAAAGATGATGATAGTGTGGTGGCATACGCTTCTATAATTGTCGAGAGGATATAAGTGAGTATTGTTATAAGTTATTACTTTTATATCTACGGAGGTCAAAATGAATTATAATTATTATCTTTGTTCATGTTTAGGGGCTGGAATTGATGTATGATGATCCGGATATCTTCGATAGGAAGTTTGAGCATATCAAAATAGTTTTGGATAAGAATGTTGATTACAAAATAGGTAATTGGTTAGAGTATGTTCATCTTATTCATGTCTCTATACCCGAGTTTGATATTGATGATGTAGATACAACTGTAGATTTTCTCGGTAGGCGTTTTTCATACCCTATCTTAATCGACTCGATGACTGGTGGTACTGAGAAGGCGTATAAAATTAATGAGGCATTGGGCAGATTGGCCGGGGAATACAATATTCCAATTTCGTGTGGGAGTCAAAAGGCAGCCCTAATTGATAATAATTTAGTCTATACTTATAGGGTAATTAAGGATGTATGTCCCGATTGTTTCCTTATTGGTAATATAGGGGGTATGGATATTGTTAATAATCCTGTTGAGGTGGCTCAGGAAGTAGTGTCTATGGTCGATGCAGACGCATTGGCGATTCATTTAAATCCTTTACAGGAAGCTGTTCAGCATGAATCTAAACCTAAATACTCCAGTGTTTTAGAATCCATTAGGGCTATATGCGATTCTCTGGATGTCCCTGTCATCGTTAAGGAGACTGGGGCAGGTATATCCATGGGTGTCGCAAAGCTTTTGGAAAGCGCCGGTGTATCCGCTATCAATATATCAGGCGCTGGGGGAACTAGCTGGTCGGCGGTTGAGGTGTATAGAAATCTACTTAGGAGTGATAAATTGATGGCTGAGGTTGGAAAAACTTTTTGGAATTGGGGGATCCCCACTGCTGCATCCCTTATTGAGGTGGTTTCTACTGTTGATATCCCTGTTATTGCTTCGGGGGGTATTAGGAATGGTATTCATGTTGTTAAGTCACTTGTTCTCGGCGCAAGGCTGGTAGGTATGGCGGCTCCATTTCTCAGAGCCTTTTACAAAGGTGAACTTAAATTTTTTATGGAGCGCGTAGTAAATGAGGTCAAGGTCGCTATGTTTTTGGTTGGAGCTAAATCAGTAGATGAGCTTCTTGAAGTCAATTATGTTATTACGGGAGATTTGTTTGAGTGGTGTAAACAGAGGGGTTTGATATGACTAGGCATTACCAGGATGTTTTAATGGATGAGATGAAGCGGTTTAAGGAGGTTATTAATGGTTACATCAATGATCTGAAGAGTGGTTTGGAGGGACCTAGAGACCTTATCGAGGCTTCATTCCATTTGGTTCTTAGTGGGGGTAAGCGTGTTAGACCATTTATTCTTGTTAAGACTGCAGAACTCTTCGGTGTGAGTGAAGAAGAGACGTTACCAGCCGCTGTCTCAATCGAGTTGCTCCATAACTTTACTTTAATTCACGATGATATAATGGATAGAGACGAATTTAGGAGGGGAGTAAAAACTACTCATGTTCTATATGGGGAGCCTTTGGCTATTGTGGCGGGTGACTATCTATTTAGTTTGGTCTTTAAGTTACTGACTGATAATTATTCGTCTGATGTGGCATCTAGATTGGTTGAATTATATGCCGAAGCGTCTATGTTGATATGTAGAGGGCAAACAATGGATATTCTTCCTGATAAGTATATTCATGTTTCCAGTGACTATATGGAGATGGTCTATCAGAAGACGGGGGCTTTGATTGAGGCGTCTGCAGTGGCTGGTGGGGTGATTGCAAGAGTTCCCTCTGAGGATCTTGATTATCTAAGGACGTTTGGGAAGAAGATCGGAATAGCCTTCCAAATTGCTGATGATATATTGGGCGTAATCGGTGACCCGAAGGTGACTGGTAAGCCTGTGGGGAATGATATTAGGAATGGTAAACGTACATTGATAGTGTTATTGGCCGAATCTAGAATGGATACTAAAGAGAGGATGTTGTTTGATAGTGTGTTTGGTAGATTAGATGCATCGGATGAGGATATTGCCAAGGTAGTTGAGATATTCGATAAGCATAATGTTTTTTCTGACGCTAGAGAGTTGATGAACAAATTGTATGGGGAGGCTTTGGATGCTTTGAGGAAGTTGCCGGCTGGTGAAGCTAGAACATATCTAGAGTATTTAAGTAAGTTTATTATTGAACGGGAAAAATAGTTGAGGGGTAGTTTATAAGTGAATGGGGAGGAGTTGGAAAAGTTAATTTATGCTATAGCATTGGAGAATGCTGTGGAGCATGGTGGGCAAGCTGCGTTTGATGCAGTGGTTAAAAAACTCATTGGGATAAATCCAGATCTAAGGAGTAGGATTAAAGAGTTGATACCAGTAGTTAAACGAGTGGTTTCTGAAGTTAACTCGATGGATGAGTCTCTGCAACGGGAAAAATTGGAGTCTCTAAAAGAGCTTATTCCTGAGGGTGAGAAGCCTAAAGAACGTGTGGGCCTCCCCCCTCTACCCAATGCCGAGTATGGAAAAGTCGTTACGAGGTTTGCACCCAATCCAGATTTTGTCCTCCACCTGGGCTCTCTGCGCCCGCTTATATTGTCCTATGAATATGCAAAGATGTATAAAGGAACTTTCATCTTGAGGTTTGAAGACACTGATCCAAGAACCAAGAAACCTGAATTGGAGTATTATGAAATGATACTAGATGATCTAGAATGGTTGGGCATAAAACCGGATAAAATATATTATCAGAGTAAACGGTTAGAGATATATTATGACATCGCTAGGGATTTGATAAGTAAGGGTTATGCATATGTTTGTAAGTGCAGCAAGAACCAGTTTTCTGAGTATATCTTGAAAGGTAAGGCTTGTCCTCATAGGAATATGGATCCGGAGGAGGCGTTAGATGAGTTTGAGAAGATGCTGGCTGGCGTCTATGGAGAAGGTGAGGCTGTAGTTAGGATCAAAACCGACTTGAATCATCCTAATCCATCCATTAGGGACTGGGCAGCCCTTAGAATTATAGATACAAGAAGATATAGGCATCCGTTGGTTGGTGATAAGTATATTGTGTGGCCATTATACAATTTCTCAGTATCAATCGATGATCATTTAATGAATGTTACACATATATTTAGGGGGGAGGAACACAGGATTAACGAAGAAAAACAATTATATATTTATAAGTATATGGGATGGACTCCTCCGACAGCCATCCATCATGGTCGGCTGGCCATTCCCGGTGGGATATTAAGTAAGAGTAAGATTTTAAACGGTATTCGGCAAGGTATTTACTCGGGGGTCGACGATCTTAAGTTGGCTACTATTAGGGCGCTCCGAAGGAGGGGTATTGAGCCTGATGCCTTGAAAAATATTATAATAAAAATAGGGTTAAAGAGTTCGACCGCCGTTATTGATTGGTCCTTAATAGCAGCCGAGAATAGAAAAATAATCGATAAAGTCTCTAATCGTTACTATGGTGTTAGGGAACCATTTATAGTAGTTGTAGAGGGGTTGAAAATTGAACAAGTAAAGATAAGGAAGCATCCGGATTATCCGGATAAAGGTTATAGGACGATAAGGCTGTCGACGAATGGTGGGCGGACGGAACTTTATCTCGATGTAGCCGATGAATCTCTATTGCAGAATAATGAGTTTGTTAGGTTGATACATCTAGGTAATTTCAAGGTGTCACGCGAAGAAACTAGGTATTTGTTGATATATGTAGATAATGATGTTAAGAAGGCTATGAGCATGCGTTTTCCCTTTATTCACTGGGTACCAAAGGATTATGCTATCAAAAGTGTATTTAGATATCCGGAAAACACATATGATGGATACATTGAGGTAGGTGTGGTGGAGGAGGGTGTGCATCATCATATACAATTGGAGAGGCTGGGGTACTTTGTTATAGAAAAATTTGATGATGGAAGGTTGGTTGAAGTAATATTTAGTCATGATTAGTTTGGATGAACGATTTATTTATTAGTTCTCCATAAATTTTTGTTTGCTTATTGGCGGCTCCTACATCTTAATCTAATATATTGATTTATAAAGATGTAGGGTGTGTATAAATATGTAAAAGTGATTGGGTGACCGTGTATGTGTGCTGGTATGACCCCGTTTGAAACTTTCGAGTTGCCGAAGGAGTATTTGGATGCTGCATTTAAGGCTTTGCAGTATGCATTAGAGGTAAGAGGAGTGAAAAGAGGTACAAATGAGACTACAAAGGCAGTTGAGAGAGGCTTAGCTAAGCTTGTATACATAGCTTTAGATGTCAATCCACCAGAGATTGTGGCTCATCTGCCATTATTATGTAAAGAGCGTAATATACCATACATATTTGTTCCAAGTAAAGAGGAGTTAGGTAGACAGGCCGGGCTTGAAGTCGCTGCTGCAAGTGTAGCAATAGTCGATCCCGGCGATGGTGCCCAGCTGGTTAAGGAGATTGTTGAGTACCTAAAGAAACAAGGATATTTCTAGATGCTTGGGGGTGTTCTAGATGGAATATGAGTATAGGGATGACATTACGCCTGCAGAGGTTATTCAGATTGTTGGGCGTACAGGGATGACTGGTGAAGTTACACAGGTGCGTGTAAGGGTTTTGGCTGGTAAAGATAAAGGTCGTGTGATTACAAGGAATGTATTAGGTCCGGTTAGGGTGGGGGATATCCTAATGCTTAGAGAGACTGAGAGAGAGGCTAGGCGTTTGAAGTAGAGGTGTAGTCAATGCCTCAACCCCATGAATGTAGTTTCTGTGGCCATGAGATTCCTCCAGGAACAGGGGTAATGTATGTAAAAAATGATGGAACTATTTATTGGTTTTGTAGTAGGAAGTGTCGAATAAGTTTCCTGGAGTTTAAACGGGATCCACGTAAATTTAAATGGACCAAAAAATATGTTAAGGGCGGAATTAAGTAGGGTGAGGTGGATGGAAGAGGAATATACCCTGGTTTTTCTCAAACCATCTGCCATAAAACGGGGATTGATAGGAGCGATTTTATCTAGGTTCGAAAGGAAGGGTCTGGAAGTTGTTTCCATTAAATCCATCTATATGACTAGGGAGATGGCCGAGGAATTCTATTCTGTTCACAAGGGTAAACCTTTCTTTGAGGAATTGATCAGCACAGTGGGAGAAAATAAGATAGTTGCATTTATCTTAAAGGGGAGGTCAGCTATATCGGTCGTTAGGAGTTTGGTCGGTGCTACAGACCCTGTGAAGGCAGCTCCAGGAACGATAAGAGGAGACTTTGGATTAGATATTACCGATAATCTGATACATGCATCGGATTCTCCTGAGAGTTTCAGGAGGGAAGTCTCAATATTATTCCCTGAGTTCAAACTAACAAATTAACCTTCCCTTTCAATGTCCTTGATTGTAGACCCATAGCATTGTGTATAGTTTGTATCTTTGGGGTAGGTTATGTTTTACTCTTATTAAGTCTTTGCTCTATTATTAAGTAACTGGCTGTATAATCCTAATATATGATTATGATCTACTTTAGAGGCTGGTGAGCGATATGGGAGAATATTTAAGGCAACCAATTATAACTGTATTAGGTCATGTAGATAGTGGTAAATGTGTATCTAGAGATACACAGATATTTACTGATCAAGGTTGGATTGATGCTAAAGACCTATATGATAATATTATGGAGGGAGGAAGGGGATATAAAGGGTTATCTCTTTTGGCTGGTAAAGATTTGAGATTGGTTTCTACTTCATTTAGAGCTGGAGTTAGGGAAATTTCCAATAGGCTTGTGGGGATTGAGTTTAGTGACGGTTTGTGTGTGGAAACAACTCCTGAGCATAAATTCTTAGTGTATCGAGGTGATGGAGTATTCGAGTATGTGGGGGCAATGGATTTAGATGTCGGTGATCTAGTTGTTGGGATATGGAGAAGGGGTAACGATTTTTTCATTCCCGTTAGGGAGTTTGATGGGAGGCATACCTATGTTGAATCGGGGGAGTTTGGTATTGGAGGCTTCGAAGTTGTCAAGAAACGGATTCATGAAGGAAACTTTGAAGTATACGATTTCGATGTCGGCGGCCCCCATAATTTTGTTGCTAACAATATAGTTATTCATAATACTTCTTTATTGGATAAGATTCGTGGTACTGCAGTGCAGATGCGTGAAGCTGGGGGGATTACGCAGCACATTGGGGCTAGTCTATTTCCACGAGATACTTTATATGCCATGGCTGGAGGGCTTTTGAAGAAGTTTAATTTCGAGATTAAGGTGCCCGGTCTATTAGTTATAGATACACCTGGTCACGAGGTTTTTACTAACTTACGTAAGCGAGGGGGTTCCGCCTCCGATATAGCGATCCTTGTTGTTGATGTAAGGCGTGGATTTGAACCACAGACACATGAGAGTATCCAGATACTTATGGGTAGGAAGGTTCCTTTCTTGGTTGCAGCAAATAAAATTGATTTGTTGCATGGTTGGCGTCCCATGAATACTCTGTCTTTCTTAGAGTCATATAAGCATCAAAGAGATGAGGTTAAGTATTTGTTGGAAGAGCGTCTTTCATATATCATCTCCGCATTGAATACATACGGATTCGATGCAGATAGGTTTGACCGAATAAAGAATTTCAGGAAAACTGTTGCGATTGTCCCTGTAAGTGCAAAGACTGGTGAAGGTATCCAAGAATTGATTACTATACTGTTGGGATTAGTTCAGAGATTCATGCTTGATAGGTTAAAAATAGATCCGGATTCTCCTGGCTATGCGGTTGTATTAGAGGTTTCTGAGGAGATTGGTTTAGGTAAGGTATTGAAGTGTATCCATGTTGATGGGGTCATCAGGGTTGGGGATACGATTATTGGTGTGGGCAGTGATGGATTATTGAAGGGTCACGTGAGGGCTATACTAATGCCTGCTCCTCTGGATGAGATAAGGGATCCTCGTAAGAAATTTAAGTCTATAAGTGAGAGTATCCCGGCTGCTGGTATCATTATAAATGCTCCAGGGCTTGAGAATGTATATGCAGGCTCCACTATCTATAGTCTATCTAAGGAGGAGGATGTTGAGGAGTATGGGAAGCGGCTTCTGAAGGAAGTTGAATCTATAAAGATTGATACTGATATGGTGGGGGTCATCGTTAAGGCCGATACTTTGGGTTCGTTGGAGGCTATGATCAACTATCTTCGTAGGAAGGGAGTTCCTATTAGGAAAGGTGATTTAGGCGTCGTTTCCAAGAGAGACGTTATTGAGGCCGACGTTGTACGAGAAAAGGATGAGGATCGGGGGGTTATTCTAGCTTTTAATGTGGATGTCACGGGTGATGCTGCACAGTTGGCTGAGAGTAAAGGGATTCCAATTTTTAGTGGAAAGATTTTGTATAGGGTCGTTGATGAATATCTTGCTTGGGTCTCCCAGTCTGCTGAGCGTAGAAGAAGACGTGAGTTTGAGGCTTTGATTAGACCTGGTAAATTCCAAGTTTTGGAGGGATACATATTTAGGAGGAGTAAGCCTGCGATTTTTGGTGTGCGTGTATTGGCTGGGACAATCAAGCAGAAATATCCAGTTGTCAATTCGAGAAATGGTAAGAAACTTGGTTTGATACATCAAATCCAAGATAGGGGTAAGAATATTGAGTTTGCGACTAAGGATATGGAAGTGGCTATATCGATAAGGGATGCGGTTGTGGGTAGAGATTTAGATGAGAATGATGTGATCTTTATTGATGTGCCTGAAGACCATGCTAGGAGGTTGTTGAGAGATTTTTCTGACATGCTTAGGAGTGATGAGTTGGAGGCGCTTAAAGAATTTATAGAATTTAAGCGTAAATCTAATCCGGCGTGGGCGAGATAGTTTGGAGGAAAATAATATTTAAATAATTTGGCTTAATTTATTGACTATTCGTTAAATGGAGGAGGGTGGATAATCATGGTCAAGTTTAAGTTAAACATTAGTTTCCCTAAGGAAGGTAAAGCAGTGACGGTGGAGGTTGATGAACCATATAGCCGTGTATTGATAGGTAGGAAGATTGGGGATATAATTGATGGTAAGGCGCTTAACTTAGAGTATGGAAAGTTGAAGATTACTGGTGGTAGTGATAAGAGTGGTTTCCCTATGCGTCCCGATATTCCTGGTGGAAGAAAGGTATATATTTTGGCTGGCAAGGGTATTGGATTGAGGACGATTAAAGGTAAGACTAAGAAAGGTTATAGGAGGAGGATTCTGGTTAGAGGTAATACTATAACAAATGAGATATATCAGGTTAATATGGTGGTTGTGGAGTGAGTAGATTTAAGATAGACCGGCAGTCAGATCTAAATATAGGGACTGCTGGCCATGTTGATCATGGAAAATGTATTACTGGCTCCACACCAATCTATAGTATTGAATTTGGCGAGATCAAGATTGGTGATCTATGGAGGAAACTTTATAGTCCTGATTATTTTATTGAATTGTCTCCTTATGAGGCTTTACTCAGTCGCCCAATAGATACGTATTCATATCATGGTTCTTCAATTGTGTACTCACCTATTTCCTTTATCTATAGGCAATATTATAGTGGCCCTTTGTATCGTATACAAACTTCTACTGGATGTATGGTAGACGTATCCCCTAATCACAAGCTTCCGGTGGTTTTACCAAGCGGTGTAAATTGGGTGCCAGCTAAAGATTTGAACATTGGGGACAGACTCGTATGTGTGGATGAGGATAGTGGATTTAAACAGACTTACATAGATCCGATAGATAGTGTGGATGTATATAGGTTTAATGGGCATATTTTTGACTTGACTGTTCCGCATATCCACAATTTTGTGGGAGGTTCCGGTCCGATAGTGCTCCACAATACAACCATTATAGAGGGATTGACAGGTATTTGGACAAGTAGCCATAGTGAGGAGTTAAGGCGAGGAATTACTATTAGAATAGGGTACGCTGATATGCCTATATTTAGACTGACTGGGCCTTCGGGAGAGATATATTGGTCTAGACCTGAGTTCGAAGGATATAGTAATCCTGAATTGGTGCGGGTAGTTAGCTTTGTTGATTGTCCAGGTCACGAGAGTTTGATGGCCAATATGTTATCTGGCGCTGCGATCATGGATGGGGCGATGCTGGTTATAGCTGCCAATGAGGATGTTCCTCGACCCCAAACTAAGGAGCATACGATGGCACTACAGATTTTGGGTGTTAAGAATTTAGTTGTTGTGCAAAATAAGATTGATCTGGTTTCTAAGAAGGAGGCTCTGGAAAATTATGAGAAGATTAGGGATTTTCTTTCTACGACAATTTATGCTGATGCCCCAATTATACCGGTTTCAGCTGTTCATAAAATTAACTTACATTACTTGGTTGAAGCCTTGTATAAATACATACCCGTCCCTGAGAGAGATCTATCTAAATCTTTCAGGATGTTTATAATTAGGTCTTTTGATATAAATAAACCGGGTGAGTCATTCGAGAATTTAAAAGGCGGGGTAATAGGGGGGAGTATAGTTCAGGGTAAGGTCTCGGTTGGGGATGAGATAGAGATATCGCCAGGCTACATATATAGTGAAGACGGTAAGATCAAGTACGAGCCACTATACACTGAGGTTCTATCTATAAGGACGCGCTATACCTCATTGAAGGAGGCTTATGGAGGTGGGTTGATAGGCATCCAGACCGACTTGGACCCCTATCTAACCAAGTCGGATGGATTGGTGGGTAGTGTTGCTAGTGAGCCAGGTAAATTGCCTCCAGTTCTATATGAATTCGATATGGACGTTGAACTATTCAAATATGTAGTGGGGACTGATGAGACTATACTGGTAAAGGACTTGAGTCGTGGTGATCGACTTAGATTGAATGTAGGTCCCGCGGTTACGCTTGGAGTAGTTACGGATGTTTCTAGAGAGAGGGTTCATGTAAAGTTGGTTAGGCCTGTCGTAGCCGGCTCGGGTTGGCGCGTTGCTATCGCTGCCCAAGTAAATAATTTGTGGAGGCTTGTAGGAGTAGGTACAGTTGTATGAAGCAACTAGGTAATCTAAAATCAATATATAGTGATATTAAATGTATAGTGCTTGATACTAGTTTCCTTATTGAATTATTTACAAGACCGGGTCTATTGGATGAATTTAAGGCAAGGTTTATTAATAACCATATGTATGTACCGAAGTCTGTCCATAGTGAGTTGGTTCGTCTAAGTAGTAAGGGGGGAAAATTGGGAGGTGCTGCAAAGCTGGCTCTAAATTTCATTCATAAGGTAGGTGTCAATGTGGATAGTGAGTTTGATGATAAAGCCGATGAGGATGTAATCGAATTAGCTAAGAAAAATTTGTGTTATGTAGCGACTTGTGACAGTAATATTATTCGTAGGTGTCGAGAAGCGGGAATTAGATTAATATTTTTATGGAGGGGTGTACTTACTATTGATTAGCTTATATTTAGGATGTCTACAAAGGTGATATGTATGTTGTATAGATATAGAGTTAGGGATATAATTAGTATAAGTCCAATGTTGTTTGGAGAGGATTTGAAGGAGGCGGCATATAAACAACTCTCGAGGAAATATGCTGGACTATATGATGATGAGCTTGGTTATGTAATAGACATTGGTAATATCGATGTTGACCCTATGGGTAAAATTATATCTGAGGATGGTTCGTCTAATCACAGAGTCGTCTTTGACGTATATACCTTCAAGCCTGTGAAGGGCGAGGTTGTGGAAGGCGAGGTAGTAGGTATTGAGAATTTCGGTATATTCGTCAGAATTGGCCCGATCGATGCCTTGGTTCATAAATCTGTCTTGATGGATGATGTTATCGATATAAATAAGGCCGAAGGTTTCGTGGTAGGTAGAAAAAGCGGTAAAGTTATTCGTAAAGGTGATGTGGTCAGGGCTAGGGTTCTAGATTATTCTCCACCCAAGGGCTACTCACTGATGAAAATAGCTCTGTTTATGAAGTCTCGTGGACTTGGTAAATTAGAGTGGCTTGAGGAATCATCTGAAGGATCGGATAAAGGTGAGGCTAGTGAGGGGTAGAAAGGCTTGTAGAAACTGTAAATATATAGTTGAGACGAAGGTTAATGAGTGTCCGGTTTGTGGTTCCAGGGACTTTGCATCTAGGTGGGTCGGGTTTATAATAGTTATGGATGAGTCTACTAAGCTTAAGGATCTACTTCCACTGGAGAAAGAGGGTATATATGCCATCAAAATTATGTGATAAAAATATTGTTATTGAGTTTCCAGAGGAGTATTTTGTATACGTTAGACGTATAATAGGAGATTTATTTAACGAGCAGAATTATAGGGATATTCGATATAGGGTTTATTCTACTTGGAAGCATGGTGGTTATGTAGCTACTGTTGGTGATCGGGTTACTCATGACTTGTTGGATTTGGGTATTGTCCCGGACATAGCTATTATCGACAGGAAGGAAAAGCGTGGATCTGCTCCAACTATCGGTATAGAACTGTTTAATGGGTACGACTTAGTTATAAATAAAAAAAGCACTATTAATATGGGATTGTGTAGTTTAATAAAGAGACGGCTGGTTAATAAGCCTTGGTTATTTGTTGTTGAGGGTGAGGAGGATCTGGTCGGTTTTCCCGTAGTATTGGCATTGCCGATAGGCTCAGCATTTATTTATGGGGCGCCGAATGTGGGCGCTGTATATGTAGACATAACTGAGGACATTAAGCGTGAGGCCAAATCCATATTAATGAGAATCTTGGGGAGTCGATAGACTGAATATGTTTAGGTGATGTAGATGATGGATTGGGAGGTTGTTATCAGCTATGACCAAGTTACTTTCTATGCATTGAATAATAAGTTGAATACTCGTATTGTTAAGAAGGGTTATGAAGAGGTGTTTAAGCTTAAAGAACGTATTTTAAAGATTGTTGAAGATAGTAACCTTCCTTATCCACCTATTTACATTATTCCTGAGGCTAGGATTTTAATTCATGAGGGTGATGTTCACGCGGTTGTTTATGCCGATGTAAATTATCGGGTAACGAAGAAGTATGTATATCCCATAGTTGAGGTATATTTACCTTTCTTATTGTATGCTGACTCCATACTTAAAACCCTTGTTCTTGCTCATGAATTTTTACATTATATTTACCTGGCGGTAAGGTTTGTCACTTCTGATTATCTAGCCAATCCACTCATTTATACAGGTGACCTAACTGGAAGGGAGTTTCTAGAGGAGTTATATACTGTAAATCCTGCAAAAATATTTAGGAGTAAATGGCTTCTTTCAAGGCTTGAAAAATTGAATGAAATTCTGGACAAAAGTAAGCTTGGTACAATGATTCGGCGAAGATGGATCGATCGGGGCTATCCATCCAAAACAATATTTGCAGATGATTTCAGAATAAAGTTACCGATGAGTATTTGGTCTAATATGTATTTTCCTGAGGAGGTATTGCGAAAAGCTAGGATGTTACGTTACAGACCAGTAAAGTAAGAAATAGAGTTTTTTGGCTTATTTTCATTGTAATCTTAGTTTTGAATAATATTATATGGGTTATAGTGGTTTAATTATAATATAGAAGTTAGTTTAGAATTCGTGTTTAGGTGTGGTCACGTGGATCCAATCTACAGTATGGCTCTGGAATACTTTAGTAATTTACTTGGACGCCCTATATATGCTGCTTTGGCATATGGTTCGCAAATAGCTGGTTATGCGTCTAAAGATAGTGACTATGACTTGATTTTGATTATTGAGGGGTACCCAGATACCATTAAGTATTACTATGAAGATGTGGGGGGTTTTTCATTCTCAGCCCTTGTGGTGGATAAACATTTTTTTGAAGAGGATATTTATCACGCTAAACATGGTGAATTTGTTTCGGGGAGATTATTTACAGTTTTTATTCCATTAATTAATGAAGATTATATAAGGAAGTGTGAAGCTGTTCTCAAGGAGAGAACTATTATTGAAGAATCATGTGACCTTATTAGTAAATATGGAGAGTTGGTTGATTACTTATCTATTCCCCTTAAGTTCTTCCTGTTTTCACGTTTAAGACGGCGGATAATGGCCTATCCACCTGTTAGGTATAGTTACATAAAGACCTTCTTTGGGTCTAGGGGGGATATTAACATCGAGATGAGCCTACAAGGGTTTAGAAGAGGGGCGGAACGGTTGGTTGAGCAAGGGCTTCTGGAAAAAACTGGACCGGATTTGTATAGAATTATTAGATCTAAATTGGATTGTCCAAATAAAATTTTCATTAGGTTGGAGTTTCTGCAGCGTGGTGTTAAATCCTATATTACTCACGGTAGGTCAGCTAAGGTTCCTCCTAAAGTTTTTCTACATGAATTCCACTCCAAGATCCGTAGGGGTGGGGGAGGTGAGCTCCCCTCTTTACTCCGTGACCCACATAAGTTAATTCATATTGATGGTGCCGAGGTCAGCGGGGGTTCTAGGAATGTGTACCAGGCCTTAAGGCACATCTACAAGGACAAGGGCATCACTGTTGGTGCAATAAAACGGACAGGCCTATTTAGTGGCACATATATTATAGAAGTTAATTCTAATAGAGGTGCCGAACGAATTGTACGTAAACACTTCAGTTACTTGGATATCTTCAAATGGCTTATACTTCAGTTCTGGTTGCTCGATATAACTAGGTTCAATTTATTTCCTTCATCTAGGTTTCTGAATGAAGTTAGTTCTTCATTGAAGATGCGGGAGATGGGTATTAAAACTTTTCAGCCCATTCTCTTTTCTTGGGCCGAAAAATCAATATATTCAAAATATATCGATGGTGTTAAAATTTCTGAGTTGCCGAATAATTATCCTTTGAAAATGGTTCTGTCAATCATACGTGAGGTTGGGCGTCTCATAGGTTATATACACAGTGTCGGTTATGTATTTGGAGATCTCAAGCCCCAGAATATAATCTACAATGGAAAAAACCTATATTTTACCGATCTAGAGCAGTTCTCTGATAAAGGGGACCCGTCCTGGGATATCGCCGAGTTCCTATACTATTCCTATATAATCACCTCTAGGTATATCAATATACCAATTGAGAAGTTCGTTTCTTCATTTATAGAGGGTTATTCGGAAAGTGGTGACCTGCAGTATGTATCCAGAGCCTCCTCCTTGAGATACTTGAGACCCTTTATGATAATAGCTCCTTGGAACAGATTGTTCAAGATTAGGAGTTCAATAAAAAAGCTTGTCACTTGAATTCAGTATATCCGCATTTTCCACATGCATATCTATCTGGATGCTCGGCTAGGAATACGCCAG
>JALTTZ010000046.1 GCA_027047855.1 Nitrososphaeria archaeon | reverse complement strand
GTATGAACTTGGGTATAATTTATATACCCCCTCTAAAAATAATACTATATTAAAATTTTTGTTTGAACTGGTGTGGCGAGAATGAACGTTAGGGGCATTCTCATAACTTTACTTATTCTCTCTACTGTCATAATGGTTAGTGGCGTCGATGTCCGGGCTACTCCAGCGGTATGGACGGTCGGTGTTGGCGGGGATTTCCAGAATGTCACCGATGCCTTTTCAAGTGGTCTCTTAATCGATGGAGATGTTCTGGTGTTTATTAGTGACGTAAGTGACTATTGGGGATTGACTATAGACACGAATGTATCCATAGTTGGTGGGTGGTATACTTGGCACCTAATAAATAATACGCCTGGTGAGAGTAATGGTGTTTATGTTCTAGATAGGCCTGAAAACCCAACAAGCTTCTCGATAAGTAACGTGACGATTCTCGTTGAGAGCCCCAATATAAATTGTGTAATTTGGACCAATGCCTCAGACTTCAGTCTAACCAATGTTGGATTTGTGGCTACTGGGTCCAGCTATTCATGGAGGAATTCTATATACGGACTATATTCCTCCCAAACCGTATCCATAAATATTAAAAACTTCTTTGATAATGGTTCGGTGGCGAACGCTGTATATCTAGATTTCTATGGAACTAGTGTGGTTAACATTTATATAGATGGATTCTATAGTCTCCGTGATAGTGTGATCGGTGATGGTGACTTATATATTCATTTCGGTGACCAGTCTCTGGCTAATGCTTATCTCAGCAACCTATATTTCAACAATACTAAGTATGGTGTAACTTTGGATTCATACGATAGCTCTATAGTTAACATGTATATAAATGGCCTTGGAACTGAATATGTTCTCTATGATGCGATATCTCTCGATCTATATGGTGACAGTGCATATATTGAGATGAATAATGTCTGGATCCAGTATTCTGACGGCTATGGTATTGATGTCTATGAATATACAGCTAGTGGTGGTGATATAGTTATAAATAATGTGGTCATTGATTATGCCGAAGGGGATGGTGGATACTTCGACCTATATTCAGATTCGGAGTCCCACCTATATATCAATAACTTCGTTGTTAACTATGCTGAATATCCATTGGAGGTCTATGGATATCCACTAGGGAATCTAGAGGTTGAGCTTTACAATATATTCATCAACGAGTCATATAGTGATTCCATCTATATAGACTCTGAACCAGGTGGCTATTCAAACATTATTATGGATAGTGTAGTGGTCAATTATAGTGGAGGGGAAGCAGTATCCTTGTTTGGCTATGCGGATCTCGATTCATATATGAGTATCTCCAATATATACCTTGGCTATACAGCGGATGATTCCTTCGTCCTCTACGACTATACAATTGGTGATGTAGATATCTCTATATCCCATGTATATGCTAACCGTAGTGATGACGACTTTATGTACTTGGATATAGAGCCAGGCGGAACTGCCTCAGTAGGTCTAATGGATCTATATGTAAATTATTCCTATTCCTCCGGCGTAGTTCTCGATATTTATCCAGGGATTGACCTCTACCTCTCCATGGAGAATATTTACATAAATTATTCTGGGTATAATGCTATTTATGCTGGCCTATATTCATCAGTCTTGGAAACGGTGTATGCCGACATATCTAATCTGTATGTGGGATACTCGGATTTATGGGCTTTATATATAGACTTCTATTCCGTCTATGGTTATTTAAACATATCTAGGGTCTATATTGGGGAGGCAGGTGTTAGTAGAACAGAATCCATATGGATATACTTGGATGGCTCATACTACACGGCTCTTCTTCAAGATACCTATATCAAGTATGCCCATTGGAACGCCATAACTGTATACACCAACTCCCATGAATCCTCGATAGTTCTTAAGAATATCTATATTGGGGGGGCTAGTGGGAATGGATTGAGATTCATGGGTCCAACGAGGGTCTTTAGTTATAATGATGTATCATTGTATAATGTGTGGGTCGGCTCAACTGGCCCAGGTAACTATGCATTTATTATGCTGAACACCAGTAATATGTTCGATACATTGGTTGTGGAGCACTCAGTATTCAATGGGACAATCTATTTATCTAGGGTAAATAATGCTTGGTTTATCGATACATATTTCAATGAATCCGGTTCAGACCTATATTTATCCATTGTGAATATTACATGGACACTAGACATCTATGCAGTATCAACGTATACAGGTCTCCCAATCCCGGGTGTCTATGTAACAATATATAATGATACTGAATTGTTGGCAGCTGGTTATACCGGCTCGGATGGACACTTTAGGTACTGTCTCAGTTATACTATCAATGATGTTTTGAGGACGTCTCCATATTTATCTGCGGTCGCTTCTATACAGAATTCTATAGTGGTGTGGAATAATACTGGTGGCTTTAGTCTGCCGGGCTGGTACTCTCCAGTCGTTCTTGAACTTAATTATACATTGATAAGGGTAACTGGGGTGTCTTCGGATGGCATAACCACCCTAGTACTTGACGGTAAGACGGGATGCGTGAGTCTCTGTTGGTACATGGATCCCACCAATCCCAGTAAGAATAGGATCGAGAAGCATCCAGTCAGGGTTCTCAGCTCTTATGAATCGAATAATATAACGATATTCAATATAATGATATGTTTTAATGTTGCTGGCAAGAAGGTTTGGCTTCCAGCCCAGTTAATTATCGATAGTAACACTGGAACCGTGTTTTTGACTGGACCGATAACACTTTATGCTAGGATATAGAATGTGTACCCCTTTTTCTTTCTTCTTTTTCATTATTTATTTATCATAATTTATAGGGTAGGCTGCGTAAATTCTAATTTACTGTAGCGTTCCTTATTAGTCTGGTGGATAGTTATGAGAACAACTATATCTGTTATTAAAGCTGATATAGGTAGTGTGGCCGGGCATGTAACTGTACCTGAGGAGATTCTTGAGTATGCGAAAAGGAGGCTTGGAGAGGCTGTAGAGACGGGTCTCCTAAATTCCTTCTATGTTACTCATGCTGGGGATGATTTGGAATTGATAATGACGCATCATAAGGGTGTTGATAACGAGGAGATCCACGGTCTTGCGTGGAATGTTTTCAGGGGGGCTACTGAGGAAGTTTCAAAGAGGCTGAAGTTGTATGGGGCTGGTCAAGACCTTTTGAAGGATGCTTTTTCAGGTAATGTTAGGGGGATGGGTCCTGGTGTTGCCGAGATGGAGTTTGAGGAGCGTAAGAGTGATCCTGTAGCAGTTTTCATGGCGGATAAGACCGAGCCTGGTGCCTGGAATATCTATCTCTACAAAATATTTGCAGATCCATTCAATACTGCTGGTTTGGTGATTGATCCTCGGCTTCATGAGGGCTTTAGGTTCATCGTCTTGGATGTGCAGACGGGTGAAGAATATGCCTTTGATGCTCCTGATGACATTTATGATCTACTTGCATTAATCGGTACGCCTAGCCGTTATGTAATTAAGAATGTTTTTAGGAGGAGTGATGGGGAGGTTGCTGCTGCTGCATCGACGACGAGGCTTTCCTTGATAGCTGGTAAGTATGTTGGTAAGGATGACCCTGTTTTGATTGTGCGGAGCCAGTCGGGGTTCCCGGCTATGGGTGAGATATTGGAGGCTTTCGCTACACCTTACCTGGTCGCTGGTTGGATGAGGGGTAGTCATGTGGGACCCTTGATGCCGGTTCCCTTAAGGTACTCCAAGGTCGCTAGGTTTGACGGTCCACCCAGAGTTATTGGTTTGGGTTTCCAAATATCAAATGGTAAGCTTGTCGGTCCAGTAGACCTCTTTGATGACCCCTCCTTTGATCATGCTAGGCGGGTTGCCTCAGAGATCGCTGACTACATTAGGAAGCATGGGCCATTCATGCCGCATAGGCTCGGTCCTGAAGAGATGGAATACACGACTCTCCCGCAAGTCTTAGAAAAATTGAGGGGTAGGAAGGATTAACCATCTCCTCCTTCTTTTTACATATACATTTACATATATTAAATATATTTTTTATGGTATTATAGAAACATACCTAATTGAATTTCATCTTAGAAGTCTCTTTTTTATTGCTTGGTATTGAGTGTAAGGGGGGTGGGTTGGGGATGATGTTCTTGGAGGCTAATAGGTTTGTTCTTGCCGATGGTGCTGGTGGGCTGGATTTTGGTGCTTTAATATGGTGGCTTTTTTGGCTGTTATTTCTTATATTCCCGTTAATAACTTATCTCCAGCACAAGAATTTGAAGTTGGCTAGGATGCGCATCCTATCTAGGCTGGAGCGGAAGTATAATATGCGTTTCATTACAATGATTCATAGGCAGGAACGGATAGGTTTTTTGGGTATACCTGTATATAGGTTCATTGATATAGAGGATTCTGAGGAGATACTTAGGGCTATAAGGAGTACGCCGAGGGATAAGCCTATCGCCCTTATCTTACATACTCCCGGTGGCTTGGTCTTGGCGGCTGCCCAGATAGCCCAGGCGCTTAAGAGGCATCCGGCCAAGAAGGTGGTAATAGTTCCTCACTATGCAATGTCTGGAGGCACGTTGATCGCTTTGGCTGCTGATGAGATCTGGATGGATGAGTCGGCCGTGTTGGGGCCTCTCGACCCCCAGATAGGTATGGGTCATGATAAGCCCCATCTCCCGGCGCCTAGCATTATTAGAGTTGCCAAGATGAAGGGCAGGGATGCTGATGACATGACTTTAATACTGGCTGACGTCGCCGAGAAAGCTATTGCGGAGATGAGGGACATTATAGTGAATATCTTGGCTGATAAAGTGTCTAGGGAGAGGGCTGAAGAGATAGCCAAGATGCTTACGGAGGGTAGGTGGACCCACGACTATCCCCTGACAGTTGAGGAGTTGAGGAAGCTTGGCCTCAATGTGAAGACCGATATCCCTGAAGAGATATATACCCTTATGTCGCTGTATCCCCAAGCTCATCAACATAGACCGGGAATAGAGTATTTGCCACTCCCTATGAGGCCTACAACGCCTCATGAGAAGGGTAGATAGCCCCAGTATGTGGCTTTTTTAGCTGAAGGTCTTTTCCTTTATAGCTATTTTTTTGAGGTATGGCCAGTCGGGTTCTACACCTATGCCGGCGTCTTCCCGGGCATAAAGTCTACTGCCGTTCTGAAGTTCGAAGGGCTCTGTGATTATGTCTTTCTCGTAGTATCTTGAGCTGGCCGATATATCTGATGGGTATTTTACGTTGGGTAGTGTGGCTAGGGTTACTAGGAATGATCTGCCTATGCCGGTCTCGAGCATTCCCCCTATCCAGACTGGGACACCGTGCTTCATTCCTATATCATGTATCTTCCTTGATTCTATTATGCCGCCTACTCTTCCGGGTTTTATGTTGAAGACTCTTCCGGCCATTATGGATATTGCTTCCCAAGCCTTATGGCTGTCCTTTAGGCTCTCGTCTAGGCATATGTCTGTTTCTAGGTTGCTTTGTAATATACTGTGGCCTACTAGGTCGTCGTATTTTAGGGGTTGTTCAATGTATAGAAGTTGGTATTTATCCATCTCCTTGAGTATATTCATGTGTTTTTCTAGGTTGAAGGCTGCGTTGGCGTCCACGGTCAATTTTATATCCGGGTATTCTGTCCTTACTCTATCTAGGACATTGACGTCCCATCCGGGTTTCACCTTAATCTTTATTCTTCCGTAGCCTTGGTCTAGGTATCCACCTATCTTATTTATGAGGGTATCTATGTCTTTCTGTATACCTATGCTTACACCTACCTCGGCGTAGTTTCTTACTCCCCCTATGACCTGGTAAAGTGGTTTATTCTGCTTCTTGGCGTGAAGGTCCCACAGCGCCATCTCTATAGCCGCTTTCGCCATATTGTGTCCACGGATCCATTTAAAGCTATCCATGAATATATATGGATTGGTCTCCTCCTCGAGGAGGTGCTTTATTAGATATTTTTCCATTATGTACTGGGCTGTATCCACCGTCTCTGCAGAGTAGTTTGGGTGTCTACCTGCTACACTCTCTCCGTATGCATGGATGTCTCCCGACTTTAGTTCCACTATTATAGTTTCTTTGGTTGTCTCGGTTCCGAAGCTCGTTGTGAATGGCTCCTTATAAGGTAGCTTGATACGATATAGGTTTACCTTGTCTATTTTATAGGTCTCTGAAGTTATTTACATCCACCCCCTTCTTCAGAATATATATCCCCTTCCAGGGATAATTTCTATATCTTAAGTATCTATAAACTATGTATGTTTTGTCTAGGTAGTGTCTGAATGCCCTTCGGGTGGCCAATCTCCACTTAACCCCCATTTTTGTATCTATTTTCTTTAGTTTGTTTATGTCTGAGGGTATCTCTACTCCAACGAATACTCCCCCCTCCTTGATTAGATTGGGAGTAATTAATCCATCTTCTTCCATTACGGCCTCCAACCCTATAACTACATCATCCTTGTGTTTAAAATCTTCGAAGTATCTTACTCTATTTTTCCAATTGTAGTCGACCCATTTGCTTCTTATCCACCATTCGACCATGAATCTGTCTGAAGGAACTCCTCTATTGAGTTCATCATTCATCTCCCCATAGTGGTTTATGAAGTATGTTTTTGTTATGCATCCTAGTTTGTTTATGTTTAGGTAGGCGTTCTTGGATTGGAGTGGGTCGTAGGTCCATACTATTAAGTCTAGCCCTTTCTTTAGGGCCTCTTCTCTCTGCGCCATTTTCAGTAGGTATCCTACGTTTTTGTCTTGGTATTCGGGGAGAACGGCTAATTGGTGTGAGTAGAGACATTGTCTACCCATGAACTCGCCTATGAAACCGAATACGTACCCTATCATTTTTTCTCTGTAGAATGCTGCTTTTACTATGCCTCCTACGGTGCTTGCAGCTATGAATATGTGGTAGGGGACAACCTCCTCTGTTCCCCATGTCCTGCGCTGGATTTCCTCGAGCATCCTGGCATGTACGGGGTCATGTATGTCATGTATCTTAATGTCCAATTCCTCGGCGGACATGCTCATATAATATTATTTTACTGTATAATTCATATTATTAAGGTGATGTATGATGAGGCTACCTTCTTTAATAGTAAATCTCAAGAACTATAAGCAGGGGTCCGGAGATCGTGTTAAACTCTTCTTAGATTATGCGTTAGATTTATGGGACTTGGGTGTGGGTGTTTACGTGGCTGTTCCTCCCTTGGATCTGGCTAGGTATGCTGGGGATGCTGAATATCGGGATATTATGTTTTCCCAGGTTTTTGATGTGGTTGGTTATGGAAGCTATACTGGGCATATTCCTTTGGAGCGGCTTAAGGATATGGGGATAAAATACTCGCTTCTTAACCACTCGGAGTATAAAATGGATCATGGGAAGATTAGAGAGCTTGTGGATGCTGCTAATGAGGCTGGCGTGGAGACGGTTGTCTGTGTTGATTCGGTTGAGGAATTAAATAAATTATTGTCTCTGGGTGTTAGGCCTAAGGTTTATGCTATTGAGCCACCGGAGTTGATAGGTACGGGTAGGTCTGTCTCTAAGTATAGGCCTGAGACGGTTGTGGAGGCTGTCAAGATTGGGTCTGAGCATGGTGTACCTGTTTTGTGTGGGGCCGGGGTCTCGAGTAGGGATGATGTTGATGCGGCTATGAGGCTTGGTGTGGTTGGTGTTTTGGTGGCCAGTGCGATCGTTAAGGCCGAGGATCCATATGTTGTTATGAAGGCGATGGCTGAGGTGTTGGCCAAGCATAAATAGCATTTTCTTACTATTCAATATTTTATTCCTTTGATACCTTGTGTAGGGTTTTTCCAGTGAGCATATATTCATCTGTTTCTCCGAGTCGTTGGGCGAGTCTTAGGGCCCAGTATTCATGTATATTCATTTTTTGGGCTAGTTCATTTATCTCTATCGTCTCTGGGAGTTTATAGTTCTTTATTTTTTCTGCTAGTATTCCGACGATATATTCTTCGTCATAGTTGAACATGTCGAGTATGGCTATTGCTTTCATCATGTTCTTGAGGTTGAGTGTCTTGGTTATGTCATTTAGATTGGTTTTTAGGGGGAGTTTATCTTGCTCGGTTTTTAGTTCAATGTATCTTTTTAGCTGTTCTCTGATTGATGATATGTCTGTGACCTCGACTAGGGTGTTTAGGTCTATTTTTAGGTCGATGTATTTAGCTGTTAGTTGATATAGCTTTACTTTGCGGCGTCCTCTCTTAGTTAATGTCCATCTTATTAGGCCGGCTGCTTGGAGGAGTTCTAGGTGTTCCATTATAGTTGAGAGGGATGTGTTGGTTAGTTGGGATATCTCGCTGGCGGTTAGTCTTCCCTTCTCTATGAGGAGTTTTATTATGTTTAGACGTGGTTTGCTCGATAGGGCTTCCAACACCAGTCTTATTCTTACTGGATTGTTTCTTCCTATAGATATTGTCATATTTATTTACCCTGTTGTGATCATTATATTCAAGTTTCCATTCTTGAGGTTGAAGCTTAGGCTATGGTTTTTATCGCCCATTATCTCTAGGGTTCCGTTTGTGAGTTTTCGCTCTTCTGTGTAGAGGTTTAAGGAGGCGAATCCGTTGTAGACCTCTCCATCCACAGTTATATTCAGTCTTTGTGATGTAGTTATGTTTAGGGTTCCTAGTCCATTGAGCAGGTTTAATGTCCACCTTGTCTCGGTTGCATCGCTGTAGGTTAGATTGCCATGGATTATCCCGTTCGTTATATCTATATTTAGGCTTGTATTGATTAGTTGAGTGAGGTTCAAGTCAATCATACCGTTTATATTTTTTATGTTGATGTATCTCAAGTTGCTTGTCCCCACGTAGATCTCTATTATCAAGTTCGTTGAGGCTAGGTTTAGTGTCAAGAGGTTATCTTCCTCTGAGTATGTGTGGCTCGACGATATGTTGTAGCTGGGTGGGATGAAGCTAAATACATTCTTAGTCTTGTATATGTAAGCTTGGAATAAATGTTTATCCGTCGGGTTTATTTTTATGACCGTGTTTGCCGCTGAGATAGATAGGTTGATACTTACATCTGGGGGATATCTGTCTGGGCCGATAGTTATGTTGTCGATTAATTCTCTTTGGTTTTGGTTTGACACGATGGTTCCAAGCCACCCGGCTAGGGCGCTATTAGTAGAAGGTAACTGGATCTGATGATTGTATATTATAAAGGAGGCCGGTAATACAGCTAATGCGATTATAAAGACTGCTAGTCCTGCTAGGTATTCCCTCTCCATCCTGGTTCACCAACCCATAGGTGTAAATAATATTAGGAGGGATGGTATTGTAGCGGTTAATATGATGATAAGCAGTATGGGAAGGAGGAGGGCGAGGAGGCCCTCGCTCCCGCCTACTCCATATATTTCCTTTACTCCATGGTAGTTAATGTAGACCATCCATCCAAATGATATCAGAGTGAATATTATTGCTCCTATTATGGATGCCATGGGTGCCAGGGGGTATGTCAGGATAGGTATTATCGGTATGGTTAGGGTAAACCATGTAAAGCCCATCAATTTAAGGATTTGGATATATTCCCCTGTTCCCCCGAATAGTTTTGCAGTTAGGTGGGTGGCGGCGCTCCATACCACCCATATAATAACTCCAGCTATTATTGCTAGGGGTATCGCTACTGGGAGGAATAGGTCAAGTATGCTTGTTATTAATGAGGGGGTTAGTCCTGTAATTATTGAGTTTATTATGCTGTGTATCATGGCGATTAATCCGATTGTGTACATGGCTTGGAAGAATAGGGTAGTGAATAGGGCTTCTATGAAGGGTGGATCCTCATGTATAATTATCTTAACGTATTGTTCTGGGTAGGTTATTAGCCCACCTATGAGTGAGAACAACCGCATCACCTTATCACAATATGAGTAAAATGGGGTTGTTGTTTATAAATATTTCGGTTTTAACCGAAGTTTTAATATATATTTCTATTTGAACCGAAGTATTATCCAATAAAGATTGTTTGTGCGGACCCGGTGGGATTTGAACCCACGACCGCCGGCTCCCTCCCTCGAGCTGGTCCGGAGGCCGGCGCCCTATCCAGGCTAGGCCACGGGTCCATGTTATGGGTTATCCGGATATTTTGTTGCTTTTCTATTAATGCTTTATATTGATTGGGAGGATTTTAAATAATTATTGACTGCTTGGGTATGTTGCTGTATGGGGTGAATGTTGTTGCTGATTACTGAGATTGGTGAGAATATTAAGCGTAAGGTCCGGAACTGGCTGGTGAATGTTGGTGTTGAGGATGTCGATGTGGAGTTGGATGTTCCTATTAAGATGGAGTTTGGTGATTTCTCCTTAACCATCGCGTTTAAGTTGGCTAAGGTGCTTAAGAGACCCCCAGTCAATATTGCTAATGAGTTGAGTAGGATTATTTCTCTCACTCCTTATGTTGAGCGGGTTGAGGTTGCTGGTGGGGGTTATATTAATGTTTTTCTTAATAGGCCGAAGTTTTATGAGGAGTATCTGCATCAGTTGTTTGAGAGGGGTAAGGATTATTTTAGGCCTAAGTTGGGTAATGGGCTTGTTAAGATTGAGTATACCAGTGTAAATCCTAATAAAGCTATTCATATTGGGCATGCCCGGAATATTGTTTTGGGGGCTGCTCTTAGGAATATGTTGAGTTTTGGAGGGTATAATGTTGAGCTCCTGAACTATATAGATGATACTGGTTCTCAGATGGCTGATTTGCTTATTGGCTTCCTCTATCTTGGTTATAGTACTGACAGGAAGGATATGCGGTTCGATAAATATTGTGGTGATGTGGTTTATAAGGAGGCTTATGAGAAGATCGAGTCTTCAGATGACTTGAAGAATAAGCGTAAGAATATTTTGCGTATGATTGAGGAGGGAAATAATGTTGTTGCTTCGTTTAATAGGATGATTGCTGAGAGGGTGTTGAGGGAGCAACTTAAAACTTGTTGGAGGCTTGGGGCTGATTATGACAAGTTGATTTGGGAGTCCGATTTGGTTTGGAGTGGTATTCATAAGAAGGGTTATGATTTGATTCGTGATAGTAAGATTGTTATTAAGGTTAATGGGGGTAAGTATGCTGGGTGTTTAGTTGCCAAGATCTCGGAGGGGGAGGATATTAACCCTGAGGTGGATGATGTCCTTATTAGGAGTGATGGTACGCTTACCTATGTTGGCAAGGATGTAGTCTTCGCGATGTGGAAGCTCGGTCTGCTTGAGTTTCCCTTGCCTTTTAGGGAGTTTATAGAGTCTCCTTATGGTAATACTATATATACGACTTCTTGGCCCCACGGGACCCTGATCAATCCAAGCAAATGTAATTTATCTATTAATATTATTGGGGTTGAGCAGACGAAGCCTCAGAGGATTATTAAGGAAATTATTAAGGATATTTTTGGCTCCGAGGTCTCTGATAGATATATCCACTATTACTATTCTCATGTTTGGATTAGTGCTGCTTCTGCTTCTAAGTATTTGGGTATCGACACTGATGGTAAACCCCTTAAGATGAGTGGGAGGCGTGGAATATACTTTAATGTTGATGATATTTTGGAGCATATGGTTGAGAAGGCTAAGCGGCTTATTATATTCAATAATCCGGGGATCTCGGAAGAGGAGGCTTTCGGCATAGCTGAGAAGATTGCTATTGCTTCGCTTAAGTTTATGTTGTTGGGTGTGGATAGGGATAAGATAGTTGTATTTGATATTGATAAGGCTCTAGATATTTCGCAGGAGAGTGGTGCTTATGTGCTTTATAGTTATGCCCGGGCGCACTCTATTTATAATAAGGCTCTGGATGAGGGGTTTGAGGTTAAGCCTTATATCAAGTATAATGTCCTGAATGATTATGATAAGTATCTCCTTAGGTATCTTGCGTATACGCCTATCGTGATCAATAATGCCATTAGGAGGATGGAGCCCAAGGATATTGTTAATGCTATGCTTAGGTTGTCCCAGCTCTTTAATGAGTTTTATGAGCATAATCCGGTTTTGAAGGAGGTTGAGGAGGTTAGGAGGTCGAGGCTGTCCATCATTAAGGCATATTTGATAACTATGGAGACGTTGGCCTATCTCGTTGATATCCCGCTAACTAAGAGGATGTAGCTAGAGTTGTTTCGCCACTACCTTTGCTATTGCTCTCGATAGAGTGGGTGGGACCGATTCACCCACCTGATTATACATCTTCTCTATTCCTCCCTTAAATATGTGGTTGTCCGGGTATCCCATTAGCCTTGCTTGCTCCCTTATGGTTATCTGCCTATCTTCATAAGGGTGTATGAACCTTGACTTCCCCATGATAACGGGGGCCAACCTCTCGGGATGCAGTCTAATATATTGTTTGTATTCTCTCATGTTTCCTCCTATATAGTAGTCTAAGGCTGCTCCCCACTTTATCCGTGAGACCCTCCTCCTGAATCTGTGGGGAAGAGGGACGTAGAAGTGGTTCGGGACGTCGTTTGGGTATCTAGGGTCCGGCAAGTCCTTTATGGCTTCCCATACCTTCACATTTCTTCTGCTTTTGACGGGTCTGATCTCTATATTGGATATGAATACTCTCCTTCTTACACTGGGTGTCTGGTAATCTTCTGCCCTCAGGAGGTTAAAATGGACTTCCTCATACCCGACTCTCTTAAGCTCCCTCTCAATGAATCTGGGTATAGGGTCGATCAGTATGCCGGGCACATTTTCAATTATGAATATGGTTGGGCTTAGGTCGCCGATCAATTCTATGGCTTTTAGGGTTAGGCGCCCCCTCGGGTCTGTATAAAGCCTGTCTAGTGGATCTTTCATGATACTCTTGCTGACCGTGGTGAATGCTTCACAGGGTGGGGATGCGATGACGAGATCTACTCCATCTCCAACTATGTCCATTAGGTCTTTCCCAACGATCCTCCTAATATCTTTCTGCAATACTATTGCTGAGGAGAAGTTTGTTCTATAACTCTCTACACAATCGGGATCATTATCTATGGCTAATATGGTCTGGAATCCCTCTTGGGTGAATCCTCTCGTGAATCCCCCGGCTCCACAGAAGAGGTCTATTAGGGTTTTAGTCATGCCCAACAAATTATTTAATTAGTTGGGATTTAATGGTTTATATGTATCTAGATTAGGGGGATGATGTGGTGGTTGTAAGTGCTCGCGGTATGTGTACACAACATATATAGCTCAGTAAAACTAGGTGATGTATTTAATGTCGTATCGAATTTCCCTGGGGTTGACCTATTCATTATATCTAAAGCTTCGAGTTCGGCTGCACAGCAAGGTGTGCCCGATGTCGAGAAGAAGGCGTTCATGAAGGGGTTGCGGGTGCTTTATGTACCGGATATCAATGATGTCAATGAGGTTCTAGAACCTGACGCCCACTATCTGGTTGTGCCTAGGCGCGTGGCCGAAGCCGAATTCGACGTTGACGGGATAAAGAGTAGGCTTTCAAAAGGAGAGAAGATCATTATCTCGGTTTCCGGCAGTGAAGCCACCTTCACTGCCAAGGAACTGGAGAACGGTATCCCGGTTCATATTGGTGTGGATGGTATAATGCCTCCTGCAGCCTCGGTAGCTATCATACTTAGTAGACTCTTCCTCGAGACGTAACATTTATTACAGCTTCCGAACATAAATTCAATTGTGTGGATGATGACGTCGTCCCAGAATGAGTAGATGATTATACACTGGGGTAGCTGACACAACCACTAATCATCAACATCCTCCGGTCTCCAAATACAAATTTTATAATGGTTTTCATCAATTACGTCTAAACCTATTTCAATTAGACCGAGTCTGAAGGCTTCATAGATAATCTTTTTAGCTTGGTCTAAGTCAAATCCCTTTTCTTTCAAAAATTCAATATATTCTTCTTCATAGATGTATGTTTTTTATATTCGGTGAATAGCTCATCTATAATTTTGGCTATTGTTTTATCATCTCCTTTCATTCTATTTCCTATTAGGAGGTTTTACACATATTTAATCGTATACTTCATTTTTCTGCTGGTTGATAGAGTTGGGATAGTTTCCAAAGGAGTTCTTTTTTCTGTTTTCTTTTCATTTCTCCATGTTCGAGTACTGATTTGTAGAAGTCGATTAGCTCGTCATATACTTTTCTATCGACTGGATACGGGACCCCATCTTTACCACCTGTCGTGAATGTGAATCTTATGGGGTCTTTGTATGATGGTTCTGCTCCGTATATGAATTGGGCTACTAGGGATATTGCCCTTATGGTTTTTCCTCCCACTCCTCGGAGTAGTATCAATTCGTTTATGTTTGTGGGTTGGTGGTCATATATTTTTCTTACTGCTTTCCAGTTTAATGTCCTTGGCATTACGAGTAGTTCTTTTGCCTCGTTTATGGATATTTCCTGCTGGGGGTATTCTTTTTCTATCCATCTGTAGAGTGTGTCACGTTTTATCAGTTTTACTAGTTTCTCCCAGTCTCTTCTCAACCTGTTTTCCCTGATTATGTCTAGCATAACTTTCTTGTTTTCTAGGCTTTTTCTGCTGGTCAGGTCGAGAACGATTTTTTCCGCCCGTGCCCCCGATATTCCTTCATGGGGTTCAGTTATGTATCTAGCATCTCTTACAAGTAACTTGTCTTTAATATGATATCTTCTTGCGAGTTTGAGGTTGGGGTTCATTCCTTGTTGTACTATGAGCCACCTCCCCCTGTCTGTGAATAGGAGGGCGTGGTGATATATGCTGTAGTTGTCTTGTAGGAGTACTGTGTCTATCTTGGCTGAGAGCCTGCTGTAGTCTATTAGGTGGTCGATCCATGTACCGGGTAGCCTATCTTCAAAGGCCCTAAGTTGCTCAGGCACCCTTCTACCTCTTCCTCCTTTTCCACCAACTATGTATACCCCTATATCCTCTGATTCGAGTACCTTTTGGAGCACTCCTGTCATTACTGTAGTTACTCCCGAGGAGTGCCAGTCGTATCCTACTAGGCAGCCGAAGCTTTGGAAGTATATGGGGTGGGCCAGTCTCTCTATAAGCTCGTCTTGACCATATAAATCGACTATAGACTTTACTATTATTCTGCTTAGCTTAACCATCCTTTGGAATAACCATCTGGGTGTTTTCCCCCCATGTAGGGGGAGGTATGCTATTCCAACCATATTGCCCAATATGTATTTGCTAATCACAGGCTTAAAAATAAATCCGCAATGGTTATGGTGGTGGTTGTATGGGTGTCCGAGCCGGTGTATCCCACTTTCTGCAAGTAGTGATTATGGTGGCCTTGGTTTCAGCAGTGGGTGTTCTGATGTACAGTGGTGCTGCAGGGCTTCTGGGTAACTGGGGAGCGTCTAGCCAAGTCATTGCTTCGGGTGCCTATTTAATAAGTCCAAACAACGTAATTATAACGCTTAAGAATACTGGGAATGCACCTGCCACAGTTACTTCGGTCGAGGTTTATAGTGGTGGGGCTCAAGTAGGTATAAATAGTACATCGTTATCCATTGATCCAGGTAAGTCTCAGGCATACGTTGTATCAGCTACTGGGACTCTTGTCTCAGGCCAGTTGGTAGATGTTGTGGTTAGGCTGAGTGATGGAGCTGTTATCAAGTATAGGCTTCCTCTCCAGTGATGAGTAATGAAGGGTCTCACCAACTTCGCATCCGCCATCATACTACTATTTATAATCATTTCTCTGTTTCCCATACTGTATTCCATTTTTAATAGTGAGGCTTATACCGAGAAAAGTTTGGTGGCAGAAGCCCTCTCTAGTTCAATAAAACGGGGGGAGATTAAGCTGGGGTATAAACTTATATCCACAGATACGTTGCTTGTCTATAATTTTGGATCTCATAGTTTAAGCTTGGATAAAGTTCTGGTGAATGGCCAGCCGAGGAATGTTTCGGTTCTCGTGTTTAATGGCTCCACTTGGATACGATCTGACTCGATTCCACCTTCCAAGTTAGGTATAATAACTTTTGATGAACCAGTTGATAACTACTTGACACTCGTTGTTAATGGGACTTTCTACTCCATGGAGGTGAAGTAGTGTGTTGCGTGGTGTTTCCTCCCTAATGGGGTCTCTAGTGATTCTTATGCTATTTTCATCTTCTATATTGACTATTTATTATGTATCTCAGATGAACTCTTCGTTGATAAGAAGCGAGGCGAATAGGAGTCTCGGTCTCTTGCGTAAGGAAGCAGAGTTGGTTGAGGCCACCTATTCATCCACTCCTATAGGTTTGAACATTACGGTTAGGAATCTAGGCCTATCCCCATCTAGTTTAGAGTACATTGTTGTAATTACAGGTGACATGCCCATTTATGTGAAGAAATTAGGTTATAAAATTGTGGGTGGTCAAGTATATTCATTTGTCTTGGATTTGCCATACTCCTCTGGGGATATGTATCTGGTTACAGCAGCGGGGAATTTTATACCTGTTGTTAAGGAGGTTGAGAAAGGAGGTAGTAATAGTATAATTACCTTGGGTAATCGGTCGGTCGGTATAGCCGATCCTGACTTTAGCTATGAATTTGTCCCTCCATATACTTTGCTGCTCTCTGTGTCTGGTGAATGGATACAGGTATATATGGAGAATGTATCTATTATAAGGAGCGGGAGCAAGGTCATATCGAGTCTGGATGGGAGGATAGTATACTTCTATAACTCAGGGGTATTATTCATAGATGGACGATATGTTGATGTTATAGGGTCTCCCCCTATTGGAGTTGGATTCGACTATGCCGTTTTCCCGGACATGTTTTCAATTAATGTATATTTCTCTAATGGTAGTGTTTATGTATTCAATTCAAGCATGTATCTGGGATTTAATGGTGGAGTTTTTTGGTTTATCGGTTCTATAATCACTTTATCTAATGGAAGTTACTTAACTAGGTTGTATTTGCTGAGTGATGCCTACAAGGGATGGGTCTATATCAAATCATCTTTTGAATTGGATAGGGCGAGTTTCAAATATCCTGTGTTTAGTAATGGGAGGATATATGCTATACTACAGGATGGGGAGTTACTTTATACTCTTGTATTCAGAGAGATGGGTGTTTTGGAGGGGCATCCAATTTATTCGGTGACATATATTGGGTCATTTACTAGACGATTTGACGCCCCCTCTATATTGTCTAGGTGGTCGGTGGATGGCGACCCAAAGTTAGGATTTAGCAATAATCTAGTGACTTTTGAAAATTATGTTCGAAACCAGTTTGTTCAAGGGATTCCCAGAAGCTTAGTCGGCTCGGTTTCCATGTTGGTTTGGCAGAATGCCTCTAGTATCCCGGTTAATGAGAGCTGGTCAGGTAGCCTTGTGTATCAGGGCGGATTGGATGAGTTGCCGAATGGTGGGGAGCTATGGATTAAATATATGGTCTTTAATAAGAAGGCCATTTATTTTCCATATAATGAGGACTTTATTATTTCAATTAGACTGGTGTCTGACCTTGTTGAATACCAGATTAATGTCTCTATTGTCGGGGTTCATGGTCAAGGGAAGTATAGTGTCTTTCCGGTTGGCTGGGTAGTTCATTATAATATTAAAGAGTTGTTTGGCTATAGTGATGCGGCGAACTCTTTTGATTTCAATTATGAGATTAATTATACTAATCCTAGTTATGCTGAGTATCCTTCATATACATGGTTCCTTGAGTTGATTGGTATCCGGAGAGCTGCTCCTGATCTACTTAATGTTTTCTTTATAAATAGTTGGGGCGACTTTATAGTAAGGGATAATGCCAGTTTGTCGGTTAAGGTGCCGGTGTTAAATCGGAATTATCAACTCGAGATATGGCTATATTCTCATGTATATTACGATAGGTATGTCCCGCTTCCTGATTGGCCAGATAGTGATGCTGTTGCAGGTTTATATATACATTCCGTTTTGTTTGGGGGTTATGGCAATGGCGTTTTCTTTATTGGTCCTTTGAAACCCCGATTTACGTCTAAAGAGTATAGTCATTTTACTGATTTTAGGCATCTTAAGGATATTGTGATTGTAAATAATAATGATTTTTTGCGTCATTTCTGGGTATCTAGCAACAAGTCTGTTGTGGTGGTATCTCCGTCGGATTATCCTCATATAGTTAATTATGACTATCGCGAGCTGATTGGATTTAACTGGTATCCCTCGGTATCTGGGGTAGGGTTCATTGAGGGATTCCCCGGGGTTTACGTATGTACTAATGGCACTTATTATAGAGTCGGGTGGATTACCGATATCCGTAGAGACCTGGATTATGAGGTAACCTTATTGGGGGACTATATTCTCTTTATCGAGCGGGGGAACGGTGTATGGATATACATATATAAGTGTATGGAGGTGGGTTGAGATGCTTGTGGCTAAATATGGGTTGGGTGGTGGGGATAAAAGACTGGATTCCTACAACGTTGTTGCTCGTTTGAAGTATTTGGGTAGGGAGTATGAGGTGTCAGCTGCGGTGGAGATTGTTGATGTTGACGACGAGTATGAATATAGACTTAGGTTGCCTTATAGTGAGGATGTTTTGGCTGACGCCAAGGGAGTTGTTGAATACATTAAGAATCGGCTAGGATATTCTAATGACTTTCTTAAGAATCCGATTGAGACTATATTGGAGGAGCTTGATGATATTGTTAATTCTAGTGATGTGGATGAACGGGTGAGGTTAGAGGGTTTGCGGGAGGCTATCAAATATTATCTTGTTATTAATTATCTCGGATATGGTTTGGTGACTTTCTTGTTGGCTGATGATTATGTTGAGGATGTTTCTTGTATTGCTCCGGGTAATCCGTTGCGTATCTGGCATAAACGTTTCAATGATAAAGGATGGATTAAAACGAACATTGTGCTTGATGAGGCTGAGTTGGAGAGACTATTGTTTAAGTTCTCTTTTAGGACTGGTAAGAATATCAGCTTGGTAAACCCTGTTCTTGAGGGTGTCTTGCCAGAGGGGTTTAGGGTAACAGCTCTTTATAGGAGGGAGCTCTCCCCTATGGGTAGTAATTTCACTATAAGGAAGTTCAGGTCTAAGCCTTATACGTTAGTTGAGTTGATTGGAAAAGGCTTTTTAACTTCTTGGGTTGCTGCTGTCTTGTGGAGGTTGGTTGAGCTAAAGAAGTTTATATTTATTATTGGCCCCTCCGGTTCTGGTAAGACGACCCTCTTGAATGCTTTGGCTAATCTGATTCATCCCAATTCTAAAATTATATCTATCGAGGATATTCAAGAGTTGCACCTCCCCTATCATCCGGGGTGGAAGCCTCTCGTTACTAGAGAAGGGGCTTATGCCAAGGACTATACGATTTTTGATCTAGTTAGGATTGCTTTGAGGGAGAGGGCAGACTATATACTTCTCGGTGAGAGTAGGGGTGAGGAAGCTAGACTAATCTTCCAGGGAGCCGCGACCGGTCATGGTTGCCTAACCACTTTCCATGCATCTAGTATAGAGGAGTTAATGGCTAGGTTATCGGCTAAGCCTATATCGGTTGATAGGGAGATGCTTGATCTTATCGATACCGTGGTTATTGTTAATTACCAAGTTTTGGGTAATCGTCCTGTTAGGCGGGTAGTGCGGGTTTTAAGGCGGGTCTCTAGCTGGAGGCCTATATATAGCGTCAACTTCAGTAATGGGTTGTCAATAACCAATAATCGTGGTTTATCGGATCTTGATTTGGCTAGGATAATGAGGCATGAATCATTTCTTAATTATTTGGTTAAGTTAGGGGCATATTCTCCAGAGGAGTTTATTGACCGCATCCGTCTTTATTATGATGGTAAGTATCAATTTAGGGATGGTCGTTGGGTGTTGAGCAGTGCAGCTCTCTAAACGGGTTCGTTTACTCTTGGAGGGGGGAGTCCCTAAAATAGATGTTTTATATTCACTGGTGAGATATATTGTATATCTATATGGGGATCCTGAGGATGTTGTGCCTTGGCAACGGGGAGCAACCGTTAGGTCCAAGATTGTTATATATTTTTTGGCGACGCTATGCCTATCCTATCTAGCCTATAGTTATACTATTCTAATGTTTTTAGGAAGTCTCTCTATGGTATGGTCCTTGTTAGGGATTCCTTTCTCCCTCTTTTTATCTACCTTAGTTGTTAATATCTACCTATGGGGGCTGGAAAACGATTTCTATTCCTCCCTTTCTACTGAGTATCCCATTTTTCTACTGCTTTTCGCTATATCATCCAGAATCAATACTTATAGTTTATTTCATTTGATTATCGCTAATTTTAGGGATATTCTTAAGGCAACATCTCGTGTTTTGGGTAGGTGGATCCTTGATTATGAGTTGTCTGAGTATTCCTTGGATAATGTTATCTTCAATTCATTGGAGAGGTTCAGGGATTGTGATTTTAAGGGGTTTATTAGGGAGTTGCTTAGGGTGAGGGCTTATAGTGGAGAGGTTGATAAGTTTCTGGAAAATAATTTAGAGAATTTATATACCGATCTTAGTGTTAATTGGGAGGATAACTGGAAGAGTACAGTTGGTAGGCTGGAGGTTATTATGCTTCTTTTTGGTCTTCTACCTTCTATAGTTATGTCGGTTATTAGTATAGCTCCGATGAGGTTAGTCGCCAATACCTTCCTCTTGTTGATACTGGCGATGCCTGTGGTTGGTTACGGAACATATGTCTATTTAGACAAGTCTATGTATAAGCTTCCAGGTAGGGCTTCATATCCATTTGATACTCAATTATTTCTTGTTTCTCTTATCGGTGTAGTATCGTTTCTTTTAATTAATCACTTAATGAAATTGGTTCCACTCGATGAATTCAGAATCGTCGCTATATCCTTATGTATCGTATTGATATATCCTTCAATAAAGTCTTTTTATGCCTGGATTGGAGAACGAATGGCCGACCGAGATCTGTCAAATTTTTTGTTTAGTGTAGAGGATTTGATGAGGAACGGTTTCTCGATTAGAGAGGCTGTATCGAAGATAGACTTGAATGGGTTTAGGCGAGGCTTCAGAAATGTAGTGGGGAGACTTAGATTCTATTTAGAGCACGGTGATTCAGGGGCTATAAATTCTTTAGAGGCGTATTCTAAGCTGACTAGACTCACTGTTCTAATCATATCTTACATTGCAGATATCGGGGGAGGATTGAGAGAAATTATCTTCTTGAGGAAGATGAGTGACCAATATTTGAGACTAAAGAGCAAGAAGGCATCTTACTCCTTGTTTCCACTTTTGACTGCAGTATTCATAATTTTTATAGGTATATACAATTACTGGGTTATTCAAGATATTTTTCTTAGTGTTAATACTCAAGCTTTCCCTGCATATATGGGTGTTATAGGTTTACTATCTTGGGTCTCACAACTCTATAAATTGATTTTCCTAGAGAGCATTTTTGTATCTGGTATCCTAATATCCAAGGTTATACATGATGATGTCTTCCACCTCTACCCAGTTTTTATTCTATTAATTTCATATATAGGGGCTTTGACACTATTTCCATTTTGATGTCGCGTTATCCAACATACATAATCATCATCCATGTGTCTACACCAGTCCATATCGAGGTCGGTGCTTTAGGTAAGGTGTTATTCAAAGAGGGTTATTATATTTATGTGGGATCAGGTGGTAGGCATCCCATAAAGAGGATTAAAAGGCATTTTAGGAGAGATAAGAAGCTTAAATGGCATATAGATTATCTGACAAATGTCTTTCCTGCGGTGGAGGCTTACATTATTTGGGATTTGGAGGATGGGGAGTGGATGTTAGCTGAGGATCTCCAACGCAGATATAGCTATGTACCCGGCTTCGGGTCTAGTGACAAGCCCTCCAAATCTCACCTCTACTATATTGGTAGTAGAGGTGAGTTGAATAACGTTATTGACTATCTTGTGAATAAGTATGGTGCCGAAAAAGTATCTATATTTGATAGTAATAATTTTTCTTCGTGAGTCGTTTTCTGTATGGTGGTAAATATTGATAAGTATTGAACGTATCGGGTTTGGCCCCAGAGGAAGGTTGTTACTATGGTTTAATATAGTGTTATGTGTTATATTGGTTGGTTTTCCTTTGTTAATCCACTCTATATGTAGTAATGAGTCGGAAGTGGGTTTCTTTTCTATCATGGGTCTGGGAAACATTATTATTACTTTGTTTTCGTTATATAGGTTCTCCATCGTGGAGAAGTATCCTTATATTGTTAATTTGCCTGCTCTATCAATTCTGCTTGGTTCACCTAGATTAACTCCTAGGCAGAGGGGTATCTATATTAATAAGATTTTTGAGGTTATGCTTATTGTTGGTTTATTGTTGGGTAGTGAGATGCTGATTTTGGAGGTTCTATTAATCCAAAATATCGTTTATGGCTACGATGTACCAGTTAATTCGGTGGTTGTTGGGTCTTCCTTGTCCACAATATTCGTTCTCTTAATAGTATTCTCCCTTTACAATAGGATATATCGTGATTTAAGGTCGGTGGCCGGCCTCAGTCAATTCAATTCATGATGGTGGTTATGTGAGATTGTTGGGTGATTATATGAGAAACTTGGCCATATATATTTTTGTTGCAGTATTAGTGGCCAGTCTACCAGTACCTGATGCTTATCCCCTTGAAGGAGATAAGCTTGTCTTTGTATTATCGACTGATATTCATAGCCAATTATATCCTTCGATTGGAGGTAATGGCTTGGTTGGGGGATTAGCTGTTCTCTCGGGGGTTGTTAGTGACTTAAGGAGTAGGTATGGTAAAGATGCTGTAATTTGGATAGACAGGGGGGATGCTATTATCGGGGATCCTATTGTAGATATGAATTATGGATTGCCTGTCATTGAAGCCTTCAATCTAATAGGTTTAGATGTTATGATAATAGATAATCATGAGTTGGATTTCGGGTTGGAGAGTCTTCTGAGGATGGAGAAGTATGCTGATTTCCCTATGGTGACGGCGAATGTATTCTATATAAATGGGGCCCCTATTCTATCACGATACGTAATAATTGAGAGGAAAGGGATAAGGATCGGTGTGACTGGTGCAACTACATATTCCCCTAATATAATACATACAGACTTAGTGAATGTGACTTCGACTAAGCGAGAATTACCTAATCTAGAGCACTCGGTTGCCCGCCTTACTTCCCTGGGCGTGGATATGATTGTTGTCATAACTCACGTGTCGATAAATTCTATCCGGCCACTCGTTAGAAAGTATCCTTTGATTAAGCTCGTCTATAAAGTCGGCTCGGATATTATGGAGGATGATGGTGTTCTGTATGTTGGGGGTAAGGGTTCGAGTAAGTGGGTGGCAGTCGCTACGTTTGAAATTTCTCAGGATGGTGTGAAACCTATTCTTGATGAATCCACCATTATTAATGTCAGGTCTCCTCCATATCCCGTCGATAGTAGGGTTCTTGAGTTGGCTGACTATTATTGTTCTCCGCTCAATTACTTCCTTGATATGCCTGTTACCATTTTGGATGAAGGTCTAGGGAGAGATGAGTTGTGCTCCTTGATGGCTGAGGCATTGAGGAACTTTACTGAGTCCGACTTCGGCTTATATAATAAAGGCGGTGTTCGGGATGTTTTAGGTAGTGGTTTAGTAACTAGATACGATGTTTATAGAGTTTTTCCTTGGTGGCAGGAGGGCATATATGTTGTTTATGTGCCTGGATGGTATATCAAGGAGGTGGCTCAAAGAAAGGCTTATTCAGTATATCCAAGTAATGATGTTGATAACATTATTGATGAGCGCTATTATTCAATAGCTATAACCGCTTATCACTTTGTAGGTGGAGATGGTCTGTTGTTTAGAAAGTATCTAGTTAATTATACGTATATGGATGTCCCATATGCAGAGGCTTTTATTACTATGTTATCGGATGGTAATGAATCTAGATATCGGGTTCTTCTGGCTGAGTTGAGTAAAGTTAAGGAGGACTATCGAGGGATGCTTATTAAGGCAACCGCGTTGGAGTCTGAGTTAAGTTCTGAGAGGACTCGAAATAAACAACTGTGGGAGGAGGTGCGTGGTCTGGAGGACTCCCTCTCCACTTTTAGATGGTATGGGGAAGTTTACACATTGGTTATGTTGATAGAAGCCATCATCATATTCTCCCTTATCATATATCATTACATGGTTCAGAAAAGGTTCTAAGGGATGTTTAGAGTACTTAAGGTTGTTGAATGTAAGTAGGTTGATCAAATAAGTATCGTGTTTTGGTAAGGTGTTGGCGGGCCCGGTGGGATTTGAACCCACGACTACCGGCTCACTACCTTATAAATTCATGTGTCCGCAGGCCGGCGCCCTATCCAGGCTAGGCCACGGGCCCAATCTTCACCATATAACCTAATTTAGAAATGGCTATTAAAATAAATAATTTGTCCTCGGTGGCTTTGTTGACTTATTTAATTGCCTCTTTAATCAGGCTTATTACCCTGTCTGTTCCTATGTCGGCTATTAATGGCCCCATTCTGGGTCCTCTATCTCTCCCGATTATTATTTGATACAAGACTTTAAAGAACTTTCTGGGGCTTATGCCATGTTGTCTGGCTACTTTGAATATCTTGCCTTGGATCTCTTCGCCGTCATTTAGTCCTTTTATCTCTTGTATGAGGGTTTTTAGGGCCTGCTTGGTCTCTTCATCTATATCTAATTCTCTTTCTCTGGCTGGGGTTGGTCCGAAGTCACGTATCCAGTTGATGGCATATCTGATTATATCCTCTATCTCTTGGGTATCCACTTTATAACCGTACTTGGTTAGTCTGGATGTTATAAATTCTGTTTCTTTTCCTGGGGGGGCTACTTCAGCTAGGCTTAGGACTAGGTCGTATGGCACCTTGATATCTGGGATTTCGCGGAGTTTGTATGAATATTCCAAGAGACCCTTCATCCTTTCTCGTTTCATGGGATTGTCTATTTTTAGTCTCCCGAAGTAAACGTCTTTATGCATATCAAGTTCTCTCATCATGTGGACCACTGTGTTGAAGCTTATCTTCCTTGTTCCAGTGAATCTTTTTAGGAGGAAGAGGATTAGGCTTTCAGGGCTTCCATATTTATACCACAACTGGGGGGTAAATACATTTCCCCTTGATTTGGAGACTTTTCTTCCACTTGTGTCTAGGAACATTTCGTATCGTACGTGGTATGGGGGCTCGAATTTAAGGATCTCTCTGGATATTCTGTCATTGACTCTTACCGAATCTGCAATGTCTTTTCCATATGCTTCGAATCTTATGTCAAGCATTCTCCAGCGTGCTGCAAATTCGCTTTTCCAAGATAGTTTTCCATCGGCTTTATATATGTAGGCCCATCCTTCATATCCACATCCTTCATACCATCGGCCTTTAATCTCCGAGCCTACACACTTATACTTAATTCTCTTACCCTTCGGGTCGTATTCATATGCCTCTGTGGTGTATATTCTTCCGCATTGTTTACATATGGCGAAGTAAGGTAGCACATGGAGAAATTTCTCTTGTTCAGTCTCTTCATAAATTATCTCACCAACTTTCTTCCAGTTGAGTAGGATCTCGTGTATCTCATTTACCATCTCTCCGCTTTTGTATACTTCATATGCGGACTTGTGGGTGTACTCGATTCCCGCTTTGTCGAGTGCGTCTAGGAGTAAGCTACTCATGTGTTTCCCGTAAGATTCGTGGCAACCGAAAGGATCTGGTATAAGTGAGACCGGCCAGAGGAGATAGTTTTCGAGGTCTTTTGGGAGTCCCTCAGGGATTTTCCTGAGGCCATCTAAGTCATCTGAGAAAGCTATCGTCTCACTGTTGTATCCCATATCCCTCAATGCTAGAGCAACAGCATATGCCCTCACGGCATCAGCCATACTGCCAACATGAGGGATGCCGCTCGCCCCCAAACCGCTCTCGGTTCTAATTAAATCTAAGCTCCTACCTAGTCTTCTTTCTCTTTCTATTAATTCGTGGGCCACTTTATCTATCCATGTTCCCCTGCCAATTATCTCTTCACTGCTCATTTGCACACCAGCCTTAAATATAGTGTCTAAATCAGGTTATAAAATAATTATTTAATTAAGTAAAATTTGATTTGTAGGTTAGGCGCTTAAATAAGCTAGGATCGTGTTTAACCCACTAATTAAGGCCTCTCTTTGGGATTCACTGCTCACTATAACCACTACGTCCCCCTCATCCAATACTGTCCTTTCTCTAACCTTATCTGTGATATCCGTTCTCCATACGGAGACTGGTTGACCTGAATCGGGAAAAATTAATGTTCCATCTTTATATACAAGAATTACAGCCCCTCTGCCTCCCGCCCTTATTATATCATCTCTAAATTCCAGTACTGACCCTATTTTATCGGAAAAGTTTTTAACTATGAAAAGTACACTTTCTCCCGATACACCTAGATCGAAGTTTGGGTATATTTCAATCAGTTTATTTATATCCTTAATTATTTCTTGGCCATAGGGTGTTAGTCTATGTCCGCCTCTATAGGCTTCTATGACATTAAGCTGTTTAAGGATGTTTAGTATGTTTCTTATAGTTGTCTCCCCTAAATCGAGTTTCTCGCTTAAATAGTATCTTCCTACGTACTCCATCTCATTTATTATGTGGAGTATTAAATATAGTTCTGCAGCTGTAATTATTCTCCTTCCTAGTTGTTTGTTTACTTCAGCTATTAATTTTCCCCATTTATCCATCAAAATATATTTATAATTGAGGCCTCTCAATAAGCCTTTGCTAGGTAGCAAATGTGTCCTGGCTCACCACACCATACGCATGGACCTTCTCCCTTCTCATTTATTGGTGTTCCTCTTGTTTCGAGACCTTCTAAGACACTTTTAATCTCATCTGCGCACTCTTTTCTCCCGCAGAAGAATACCTTATAAATTTTTCTCCCTTCCTTCTTGAATGCCTCTATCAATTCCTCTTTAGTCCTTGCTTCGATAATATTGTCTTTAAGTCTCTTTTCTGCTTTTTCCCTTAAGTTCTTAAGTATTTCATCTTTGGTCTTCACTATATATTCCTTAAGTTGCTCTAATGGGATGGTTTCTCTACTTCTTGTATCTCTTCTGAATACCGTTACTTTGCTTGTTTGGACCTCCTTGGGACCTATCTCGATCCTGAAGGGTACCCCTCTCATGTCATAGTAGTAATATTTCTCTCCAGGTGTCTTCTCGCTATTGTCGAATATGACTCTATATCCTTCGTTTTTGAGTGACTCGTGTATCTCGTTGCAATACTTATCTATTTCCTTGTTCTCGAATCCTGCCTTATAGATAGGTATTATTACTATTTGGGTGGGGGCTATATCGAAGGGGAGTACAGCCCCATATTCATCGCCATGGATCAGCAATATGGATGCTAGTATCCGTGAGAGTCCTATCCCGTAGCAGGTTGAGTGTGGGTTAACTAGGTTTCCCTCCTCATCATGTACAACTACATTGAATACTTTTGTGAAATTTGTTCCTAGGTAGTGGGTGGTACCGATTTGTAGGACTCTCCCATCGGGTAGCAGTGTATCGAATGCGTATGTATCTACTGCACCCGGGAATTTATCATATTCCTCGCGCTTTAGATGTAGGAAGGGTATCCCAAGCTTCTCGGTGGCTACTTTGTAGAATATCTCTGCGTCCTCAACGGTTTGATCTCTAGCTTCCTTCTCCGTGAAGTATACGTTGTGTGTCTCTATCCAGAGGAATTCTCTGCCTCTGAGGAGTGGTCTTGTGGCTTTTGTTTCGTATCTATACACTGCACAAGTCTGGTATCCCTTAAAAGGGAGTTCTTTATAGCTGCTGAACCATAAGGCGTAGATTGGATAGATGGCTGTTTCGCTTGTTGGTCTTAGTGCCAATCTCTCTTCAAGAGGTGTATATCCCCCTTTCTCAATCCAGAAGACTTCTCCCTCGAATCCTTTTATGTGTTCCTTCTCCATCCGAAGATTCCTCTCAGGGATAACTACTGGGAAGAGAAATGGTTTGTGACCAGTCTTCTCAAGCTCCTCCTCAAATAGCTTGATTATGTTTTTCATTAATATCATGCCGAAGGGCCTATAGACGATGAATCCCTTAACTCCATACCTAATATCAATCACTTCGGCTCGTTCTAGGATCTCTGTATACCACTCACTCATGTTTTTATATTTGTCTGGCAACGCCGCCTCGACGTTCTGTGCCATAACATACACCTTCCCACTAACAAAGGGTTATAGGTTTTATAAATATTCTTCTAGTTGGTTATTATTAATTAACTTTATGCGGTTTGGTATCCCGCCCCCTTAATGAGTTCCCTGAATGTTCTAGCATTCTCGTACATAAACTTATTATTAAATAGAATATAGAGTTCTTCAGCGTCTGAATTTTTCTTAACTATATATACCAATTCATGTAAATCTTCTTCACTATATTTGTATCCATATTTATACCCGTTTCTTCCGTGAAGCCTCCAATAATGTAGTTTCCCTGTTAATTTCGGCTCGTTCTTAAATGGATCGACACATAGCACAATTCCATTGTCAATGAAAAATTTTATAACATTATTTACAAACCAGCTCTTGTGTCTAGGTTCCAAAATCAATAATATGTTGTGTTCTAGGAATTCTTTCAGTGTGCTTAAGGACTCGTTGTTAAGCTCGCATTTTGGGGGTAGCTGGATAAGGATTTTATTGGTTTTGAGCAATCTGGCGATATCTAGCGTCTTTTCCCATGACCAAAACACTTCTTCGGTATGCTTGAGTAAGCCATAGTTACCTTTTTCTCCTGGGAGCTCCCCTCTATACCTTCTCCAAGTAGGGCTTGACATGGGGTGCGTTATTCCTTGGAAGGCTTTAACAATAAACTCGAAATCCTCTGGCGCCTCTTCTCTCCATTTAAGTAGTGTTTTCTCCCGAGGTATGTTATAGAAGGTTGTTTGGAGCTCCACGATCTTGAATTCATTGTAATATTTACTCTTTGAGACGGGGAAGCCGCAGCAACCCACTTTCACAATCATACTATAATTATTTGTTTTTGGTTTTCCCAATAAATTGTTGTTTTGGTGGGGTTAAAATTTATATATAGGTTTTTTCATCCTATTTATCAACATGTCCGCTAAACAGTTCACGATTCAGGTATCAA
>JALTTZ010000045.1 GCA_027047855.1 Nitrososphaeria archaeon | reverse complement strand
GGTAAATAATTCAGACTATTAGTATCCTCTTTTTATTTATTATGGCTAATATTAATTAGAAGAGGCTTGCTATTAGAGAGACTCCAAAGAAAATTAGTGTAATCCCGATGCCTATTAGAAGGGCTCTATATTTCCAGTCAGACAATAATTTTGACCCGTATTCACCTAGGCCGGCTATGAAAGTTAGCCAAGCATAGTCCAGCCATACATGTGCTATGTAAACTAGGGCTATCCCTAGTAAGCCGTAGGATAACGTTATCGTCAATATAGGTAGTCCGACTGTTACCCACCATAGTAGAAAGTATGGATTGAGGCCTGTTAATATAATACCAGCTAATAGGGGTGACTTGATGACTAGATTTTGGTTATTGGTCTGGGTCGGCACTGGCTTCTTCAGCCCGTCTCTTATTGAGAGGTATGCGAAGTAGAATATGAATATGCTTGATAAACTTATCATCGTTGCCTTTATGATCTGTGTTTCTAAGATACTTTTTATTGTATCTACTAATATGGCTAATCCAATTACATATGGTAACTCGACTAAGGTGTGTCCTATAGCCATAATGAGCCCGTTTTTTCTGCCACCCCAAAGTCCTTCTAGCATCGCTGTTGTGGTCAGTGGACCTGGACTGAGTGCACCGCTCAGTGATATCACTATGACCGACAGTATGACATCAATCATGGTTGTATAAGTATATGAGGGCCGGTTTATTATATAAGTTTGTTGATTGGAGTTGAACATGGAGTTAGATCCGGGATTGGCATACAGGGTTGTAAAGTTGATTTTGGAGGGACATGTAGAGGATGCTTTGAGAGAGTTGTCTGAATGGTTTGGCGTGTCTGTCCCTAGAATTAAGATTGGTAGGGTAAGAGGTAGATCGAGGAATCCTGCTGTATATTTGGTTAAAAATAAAACTATAGTTGTTCAGGATGCCTCCTTCTATAATAATCCTCATGTCATACTGCATGAGTTTTATCATCATCTTAGGAATGTTGGTGGTAGACATAGGGGTACGGAGGGGAATGCCGATCGGTTTGCCAGAGCATTTATTGCGGCGTATTTAATTTATCGTGATAGGTATGGATAATTACCCTTGCTATTCTTCTTTAATTTTTGTTAGGCCGTGGACTAAGCTTTGATGTTTGGTTTGATTATATAAAAGCTTATTTAGGTGATTAAGTAGATAGATTAAGAGACTGTTTCAGTCTAGTGAATACATTTATATAGTATTTGGTATTATTGTGATAGATTATCCGTTGGTGGGTGGTATGGTTAGGTATAAACAGACTAGTGAAATATTGAAGTTGATTAGTGACAGGAGTAGAGTTAGGAATATAGGTATTATTGCTCATGTTGACCATGGTAAGACTACGTTGACAGACTCATTGTTGGCTGCTTCTGGATTGTTGAGCCCGACTGTTGCTGGTGAGGCTAGGGCTTTAGATTATCTGGAGGAGGAACAGAAAAGGGGTATTACAATTAAGACGGCTAACATTAGTCTGCTTCATGATTATAATGGTAAAAGTTATGTTATTAATCTTATTGATACTCCGGGGCATGTAGATTTTACCGGGAAGGTTACTAGGGCGCTTCGAGCTATCGATGGGGCTGTGGTTGTTGTAGATGCTGTTGAGGAGGTTATGGTTCAAACCGAAACAGTGACTAGACAGGCTTTGGAGGAAAGGGTTAAACCAATCCTCTTTATTAATAAGGTTGACAGGCTGATCACAGAGTTACGTATGGAACCTAAGGATATTCAAAAGAAGTTGATTCGTATAATTACAAGGTTTAATAAGCTTATTGATGTTTTTGCTGAGGATGAGTATAAGGATAAGTGGAAGGTTAGGCCTGATCTAAATAATGTTGCTTTTGGTTCTGCAAAGGATAAGTGGGGTTTCACTCTTAAGCAAGCTCAAGCTAAGGGTATGACATTTAATGACGTTATTCAGATGTATGCTGATAATAAGATTGAGGAGTTACGTAAGATATTTCCTGTTCATGAAGCAGTGTTGGATATGGTTATTGAGCATATTCCACCACCAACCGAGGCTCAGAAATATCGTATTCCGAAGATTTGGAGGGGGGACTTGAACAGTGAGATTGGTCAGGCTATGTTGAATTGTGATCCAGATGGGCCCGTGGCGTTCATGGTTACTAATGTGATTGTTGATGAGAAGGCTGGATTAGTGGCTACTGGTAGATTACTATCTGGATCCCTGGAGCCTGGTATGGAGGTATATTTAATTAATAAAGCTAGGAAAGGCAGAATTCTCCAGGTTGGCATGTATATGGGGCCTTATCGTGAAGTGGTAGGCAAGATGATTGCTGGTAATATTCCGGCTGTCTTGGGTTTGAATGATGTTACTGCGGGTGAGACGGTCTCAACTTTGGAGGATATGGTTCCCTTCGAGGCTATTAGGTACATCAGTGAGCCTGTTGTAACTGTCTCTATTGAGCCTAAGAATACTAGAGACCTTCCTAAGCTAGTTAATGCTCTGAGGAAGATGGCCATTGAGGATCCAAATCTTCATGTCACTATTAATGAGGAGACGGGTGAATACCTCTTATCAGGTATGGGAACTCTTCATTTAGAGGTTAGTCTCCATTTCTTGCGGGATATGGGTATCGAAGTTACCGTGTCCAACCCGATAGTTGTATATAGAGAAACAATTACCAAACGGAGCCCAATATTTCCAGGTAAATCACCTAATAAGCATAATAAAGTTAAGGTTAGGTTAGAGAAGCTTGATGACGAGATAATTGAGCTGATTACTTCTGGAAAGTTGAATGAGAGGCTTGGTAGGAGGGAGATCCAAAAGATACTTATGGAGAAGGGTTGGAGCGCGGAGGAGGCTAGGAGTGTCTGGGCGATAGATAATGAGTACGGAAATATCATGATTGACATGACTAGGGGTGTTCAGTATCTTCAGGAGTCTAAGCAGATGCTTATAGGTGCTTTCTTCGACTTTGTTAAGGAGGGTGCTTTGGCGAGGGAGCCTCTCAGGGGGGTTAAGGTTGTATTATTGGATGCTCTCTTCCACGAGGATCCTGCCCACCGTACTTTAGCTCAAGTTGTTCCTATGCTTCATAGGGCGTTGCTTGGTGCGCAGTTGGCGGCTGAACCCACTTTATATGAACCTATAATGAAGATTCAGGTTCAAGTTCCTAGTGAGTTGATTGGTGCGGTTACGAGTGTTATTGCTAGTAAACGAGGTCAAGTAACTAGTATCGATCAGAGGGAGTACTATTCGGTTGTTAATGGATTTATACCTGTTTCAGAGACATTTGACTTGGCTCCAGTTTTGAGGAGTGCGACTGGTGGTAGGGCGTTCTGGCAGACTCAGTTTAGTCATTGGCAGATGTTGCCTAAGAGTCTTGTTCAAAATGTGGTTGCAGAGATTAGAAAGAGGAAAGGTTTGTCGCCTGAGCCGCCATCCTATAAGGAGTTTATACCTCCAGGAGAGCAGATAGAGGAATAGGGGGAGGAAATTTCCCCTATATAAATCTTATTTTTAGGTTTTAGTACCGCATCTTCTCCATTTCATTAAGCATTTCTCTTAGTTCGTCCATAGTCCTAAAGCCTAGATCTTCCATTAAATATCTGCATCTATTTCTTACGGTCACTTCAGTTATCTCTGCCGCATTCGCGATGTCTCTTTGTGTTATGTCGTATCCACTTAGACGAGCGGCATAGTATACCGCTGCTGATGCTAATCCGACTGGATCCTTTCCAGCCGTTACCTTCTTTCTCTTGGCTAAGGTAATAATCTTTTCAGCCAGTACGGCTACACTATCGGGGAGCCCTGTTCTCGACACTATTGGCTTTATGTATAGGGATGGGTTGATTACTGGTGTTTTAATATTCAACTCTTTTACTAGGAGTCTATAACACCTACCTAACTCTTTTCTATCTATATTTACTTGTTTGGCCATCTTCTTGAATGTTCTAGGCATCTGGAATTCCCTAAGTGCTAGATACAGGGCCGCAGCCACTATACTATTTATCGCCCGGCCTCTAACCAAATCCTTATCCAAAGCCATTCTATATATTTGGGCGGCTCTTTCTAATACGTTCTTGGGCAAGTCGAGCCTCTCACCCAATTTCTGGAGTATATTTAATGCGTTTTGGAGATTTCTCTCTTGACTAGTGGCACCAGATGTCCTGTATAACCAGCTTTTTATTCTCTGTATTTCCCTCCTTCTCTCCTCAGAGACTCTTCCACCTCTTCCATATCCTTCTTGTATATTTCCAAATACGGTCGTCATGCCCCTATCAGTTATTAGAGAGGTCTGGGGAGGTCCAGTTCTAGCTCTATCAACTTCATCTCCCTCAAATGTCCTCCACTCAGGACCCATATCAATGTTTATATGTTTTGCTACATAACCACATGTTTTACATATAACTTCTCCAGTTTCCTTTTTGAATATAAAGTCTGTTCCCCCACAAATTTCACATCTTTCCACTCCAAATAATGTCATGATTCAATTCCCTCCATAAATATTTATATACCCCTAATCCTAAGTAAAAACC
>JALTTZ010000044.1 GCA_027047855.1 Nitrososphaeria archaeon | reverse complement strand
GGAATATGAAGCCACAGGAATATGCGATACTAAGCAGCTTAGGGTCGATAGGCATAGGGTACAATGAATATCCATATTGGCATAAACGACCTAGGGAAAACCTTCTAAAGAAACTCGGCATCAAAATAATAAAGGGAGAAAAAGATATAGAGACAACTGTGGAGACACACACCCCATAAATACTATTTACACTTGAGAATTGGGTCTATCTTAAAACAGACGATTTAAATATACATATCTCAATATTTAACATTGTTTAAAGGTGTATCTTCATCTATATAAATAGTAAAGCTTATTTAATTTCAGTGGTGCGAGAGGGATGGCTAAACTATATAATGATAAATCCCTCAAGGAGATAGAGGAGAGAATTAAGATATGGGAGAAGGAAACCTTACCTAAATCTTTATCCAGATTTCCGGAACGGATGGATGAATTTTCCACCTTATCTAATATAAAGATTAAGAGGCTTTACACACCTCTAGACGTAAAAGATATGGATTATATGGAGAAACTCGGGTTTCCTGGGGAATATCCCTACACACGCGGGATACATGCAACTATGTATAGGGGAAGGATATGGACTATGCGGATGTTCTCCGGTTACGGTTCAGCAGAAGACACAAATAAACGTTTGAAATTCCTTATTGAACACGGGGAGACGGGATTAAGCTTGGCATTCGACTACCCAACACTAGTAGGTATAGATGCCGATGATCCCATGGCTTCTGGAGAAGTAGGTGTTTGTGGAGTGTCGGTCTCATCCCTAGAAGACATGGAAATTATATTCGATGGCATCAATATGGGAGAAATAACCACTAATATGACTATAAATCCCCCCGCCCCCGTGTTATTAGCTATGTATGTCGCGACAGCAGAGAAGCAGGGGGTTCCATATGAACGTATAGGCGGAACCACGCAGAATGACCCATTAAAGGAATTTATTGCCCAGAAAAGTTACGTGTTTCCACCCGAACCTGCGGTAAAAGTAGCTATGGACGTCGTTGAGTGGAGTGTAAAGAATCTACCAAAGTGGAACCCGATAAGTATAAGTGGTTATCACATAAGAGAGGCGGGAAGCACAGCTGTCCAAGAACTGGCGTTCACGATAGCTAATGGGATAGAATACGTTAGACATCTAATTAATAGGGGCATGAATGTCGATGATTTCGCCCATAGACTGAGTTTCTTCTTCGATGCCCACATAAACTTTTTCGAGGAGATAGCAAAGTTCCGTGCTGCTAGGAGAATGTGGGCAAAGATAATGAAAGAGTGGTTCAATGCTAAGAAGGAGAGGAGTATGTGGCTTAGATTCCATACACAGACAGCCGGTGTATCTTTAACTGCCCAGCAACCCTATAATAACATCATAAGAACCACGATTGAGGCACTGGCAGCCGTTTTAGGCGGGACCCAGAGCCTCCACACTAATTCGTTGGATGAACCCTTCAGAGTCCCTTCCGAGTTCGCTGCAAAAATTGCTCTAAGAACCCAGCAGATAATCGCATATGAGACTGGTGTAGCGGATACAGTCGATCCATTGGCAGGGAGTTACTATGTCGAGTGGCTGACCGACAAGATGGAGGAAGAAGCCTGGCGCTATATAGAAAGGATAGAGATGATGGGTGGTATGACGGAGGCTGTTAAGAGGGGCTACCCACAGAGAGAAGTGACCGAAGCAAGCTTCAGATTCCAGAGAGAAGTGGAGGAAGGGAAGAGATATATCGTTGGGGTAAACATATTCGTTGAGAAGGAGGATGAAGAGATAAGGAACGTCCCCCTACTAGATATTAACCAGAAGGAGATAGAGGAGAGACAGAAAAAGCGGTTAAAAAGACTTAGGGAGAAGCGGGATAAATCTAGGTGGGAAGCGTCACTCAACAAACTTCATAAGGCGGCCGAGAGGGGAGAGAATATTATGCCCTATGTGCTGGAAGCGGTCAAGAGTTACGCTACCCTTGGAGAGATAATGGGGACTTTAAAGGAGGTGTATGGTGTATGGGTGGAGCCACCAATCTACTAGACCTAATCAAGAAGACTAGAAATAGGAGGATCAAGGTTCTCATAGCCAAGTTGGGCCTCGACGGGCATGATAGGGGCGCTAAAGTGGTCGCTAGAGCCTTGAAGGATGCAGGCTTAGAGGTTATATATACGGGAATTAGACAGACACCCGAACAAGTGGTCGAGACCGCTATCCAAGAGGATGTAGATGTAATCGGTGTTAGTATATTGAGTGGGGCACATATTCCCCTGATGACCAAACTCATGAGGCTTTTAAGGGAAAGGGGGTTGGGGGACATACCCGTATTCTTGGGGGGAACCATCCCTCTTCCAGACATACCAAAGCTTAAGGAGCTAGGAATAAGGAACATATTCCTCCCTGGAACCCCATTAAGAGACATCATTAAAGAGACGCTTGAGGCAGCCTTGGAAAGGAGTAGAGAATAGAATGAAAAACAATGTAGAAACATTAATAGGGAATGCATTAAATGGAGATAGGGCCTCAATAGGGAGATTGTTAACATATATAGAAAGGTCTCCAGAAATAGCCAGCAAGATATTATCAATAATTATCCAAGAAAAAGGCGGAGGACATGTCATAGGAGTCACGGGAATACCTGGCTCAGGCAAGAGCACATTAATCTCGCGTTTAATAAGCCATTATAAAAATAGTGGATTGAGAGTCGCTGTTGTAGCTATAGACCCAACCAGCCCCTTGTCCAGGGGAGCACTTCTAGGGGATAGGATAAGGATGCAAGAGCATGCCACTGACCCCAGAGTCTTTATAAGAAGCGTCCCTACCCGCGGAGTCAAGGGAGGGCTATCTTTTTCTGGTGTAGCGATGATCGAAGTCTTTGACCGACTTGGCTTCGACAAGATTATAGTAGAAAGTATCGGTGTAGGTCAGACAGATATAGACATAATGAATCTTGCCCATACTATTCTGGTTGTAACAGCACCAGGATTAGGAGACGAGATACAAGCTTTAAAAGCCGGCATAATGGAGATAGGAGACATATATGTTTTAAACAAAAGTGACAAACCCGAAGCAAACAGAACATACGCGTACCTAGATTTTGCCCTTGAAACAGGTGAAATCGGTTCGGAAAAGATTAAGTGGAAACCTAGACTTGTAAAGACGAGTGCAGTTATGGGGCAGGGAATTGAAGACTTAGTAGATATCATAGAGGAACACTTGCAATTTATAAAGAAATCAGGGATATATCAGGAGAAGATCAGGGTGAGGAGGAGGTATATGGTTAGATTACTAGCTGAGAAACTCTTTTTAGAGACCTTAGAAAATCTAAGTGATTCAATCGAACCCACTGGTAAAAATATTTATGAGGAGGCTGTTCAGCTCCTAAAGGAGACACTAAGCCAATTTGATTAATACTAATTGTTTTTTATCTAGAGAGAGGCATAATTTAATTTTTTTGAACATGAGCTATCCAGTGGAGGATATATTAAGCATTCTAGTTAGTAATGTAAAGAAACATGGAGCTCCATTCAAGATAAACCATAAAGATCTGAATAAGTGGGCATTTGAGCGGAATATACCGAGGGGGGGCGAAACCATACTTTACACGGGGTTATTATATCAGTTGATACCCTATATAAAAGCCTCTTCCAAGCATCTAAGAAGCATAGGTAGAAGGATGGGTACTCTGGCAAGGATAACCTCCAAAGTCATAGATTTATCTAAATTAATAAGAGTCGACAAAAAAGATATAGCGGTAATTAATCAGATCCTAGGAAATATTGTCACCGTGCTGATGAGATTGGATATAAAGTTTGGATATCTTTATGAGGAAGAACCGTATTCAGGTGTTTTGCTATATGATCTTGGCTTAATAGACGCGTTTAAAGAACATAGTGAGAAAGTGTTAGGGGTTTTTAAGAAGCACGGTATTAAAAAGATAATTACAATTGATCCTCATACAACTCATGTAATGAAGAATGTCTATCCTATGATAATGGATGAATTTAATATGGAGGTTGTTAACTACTTGGAGCTCATTGCTAATAGTTGGATAGGTAATGTGGCTAGTGATGAGAAGGAATATGTTATTCATGATCCGTGTATATATGCTAGATCAGTGGGGATTATTGATGAACCCAGAATACTATTGAAGAGAATGGGCTACAGATTTAGGGATATTTCCCTAAGTAAAAAGGCTACATATTGCTGTGGAGGTCCTCTGGAGTCAGTATATCCCAAGCTTTCCACTGAGCTTGCCAAGAAGAGACTAGGGCAGCTTATCGCAAGCTCAAAGGATATTATTACACTATGCCCTATATGCTATCTAAACCTAACTGAAGCCCTAAATGAAGAAAAGGTAAAGGACGTTAGGATATTAGACTTACCTCTTCTTATTGGGTGATATTATGAGTAGCTTGGGTCTAGAGGAATTATATGAACTTCTTGATGAGGTTTTGTCGCGTAAAGATATAAGGCGGGCACTCGACGTATCATCTAAACGTATAGAAAATAATCCTTTAAGTGTTATGGCTCGATATTCTTATCTAGAAAAATTTAGAGATGAAGTTAGGAAAGCTAAGGAGGAAGTGTTAAGAAACCTGGATTACTATATAGATAAAACGATGGAGAGCGTCAGGAAAATAAATGGAGAAGCATACTATGCAGACACCAGCCAAGATGTGTTTAAACTCGTCGAGGATCTGGTTGGCGATCCTCCTAAATTGGTTATCAAATCTAAATCCATGGTAACCGAGGAATTAAAATTACGTCAACATCTCGAGGAAATAGGGCACAAAGTTATTGAGACCGACCTAGGGGAACTCCTTATACAGATAGCTGGAGAAAAACCAATGCACACAATTGCACCAGCTGTGCATATGACGCGAGAGAGGGCCATAAAACTACTGAGTAGTATAGGGGTGAAGGTCTCAGAGACATCTACACTGGAGGAGATCGTATATCAAGTAAGGGTATACCTCAGGGACATATTCTTCAAGGCTGATGTGGGTATAAGTGGGGGCAATACTATAGCAGCAGATACAGGGGCAGTTTTCCTCATATCCAATGAGGGGAATATTCGGAACACAACTAATTTACCTCCCATCCACATAGCAATCATAAGCGTGGAGAAGATCATGCCTAATATGGAGATGGCTTATAAACAAGCTCTTTTGCAAGCAGCCAACGCGGGATTATATCCACCAACATACCTCTCTATAATAGCGGGACCAAGCAGTACAGCTGATATAGAGCAAAGTAGGGTGTTTGGAGTACACGGCCCACCCAGAGTGGTAGTCATACTATATAACGGAGGAAGAAAGAATTTCCTTAAACACGAATATCTTTGGGAACAACTCTTGTGCATCAAGTGTGGAAGATGTCAGGGAGTCTGCCCTGTCTGGAGCCTTACTGGCAACTTCTGGGGAGGGGAAGTATATGGAGGCCCGATGGGTATAGGTTGGACGGCTATAACCGAAGGAGTGGAAAAGGCATCCAAACTAGCTTTATTCTGCCTATTGTGCGAGAGGTGCACCGAGTTCTGCCCAATGAGAATACAACTGCATAAAATAATACACTATCTAAAGACTGAATTATTCAAGAATTGGGTATATTAGTCACCCATACAAGTGACTATTACCCGACGCTCCCTAACCCTATTATCAAAATTGATTAGGACAATTTGCTGCCACGCACCTAGGACTAGATCACCATCAACAACGGGCACCACAATATTAGGTTTAACCAATGACGCCCTGATATGACTATGCCCATTATAATCTCCCCACCTTAGATTATGTTTATAATCGGCATCCTTTGGAGCAAGCTTCTCCATGAGGGTCTTGAAGTCACTCACTAATCCCGATTCATACTCGATGGTAGTCACGGCAGCTGTACTACCCACAGCAAAGACATTAACCAAGCCATTTTTTATGCTCGATTCCTTTACGACCTCCCTAACCCTCTGTGTGATATCCTTCATATCTCCTTCTGCATCCAATTTTATTATAAATTCTTTATGCACAACCTTCATCTAAACCACCGAAAAATCATGTATCGCCATAATTAATATAAAACTAGACTTATTTCATGATCATCAACCCACGCCTTATAAGAGAAATCGATTGAGCTTACTATAACCCACACAATGGGCCACAATTTCATATACCTCTTGTCCACCTCACTAGGATAAGGGGCAGCGGGATGCGAATGGATAACCCCTACAATATCTTCCCCCTCACTTAAGCTATAGATAGTATTAGCTAGAAACTCATCGCTCAACCTAAACCTAGTGGAACTTTCGAGAATATTTTTCCCTATGAGAATTTTTTTACATATACATTCTTCTCCAGCACAAGAACCTAACAATAACCCCCCAACTTCGTATCTAGTAGACTTAACCTCATCCAGAAACTTTTTAAACTCACTAGATGGAAGTAGGATTTTACTCGGTCTTATAGAATTACTCATAAAAAATATTATAACACTATATTGAGAAAAAGAAAAATGAGATTTAGGAAGACTGTATCTCGTTTCTAACAGTGTTTATCCAGTCGAGTATGGAGTTAATCTTCTGTATAACGAGCTTAGGTGGATGTGGTGTATTATTAAGCCTATCAAGCATTGTTCTGAGCATGTTCTCAGCCCTGTCTAGTAAATTCAAGAAGGCGTCATGTGAGAGGGCACCATTATTGTATTTTCTGTACGCCGCATGAAGGGAGGCGTCGATTAACCCTACATAGAACACTAAGTGGCTCATCTTGTTGATGACGAAGTTCTGAAGCCCCATCTTCAATTTATGCATCATCTGTGGCAAGATCTCCCTCAATTTAATTACCTTCATCCGAACATCCTTCAAATAATCTCCAGCCTGATCCATTGCCTCGAAAATCCTGTCAATAGCTGCCTGAATGGCTGAGATAGCAGAATTGACATTATTATTGTCTAAATAGTCCGCCGCCTCATTAAGTAAACCAGAGACGTCATATAATGCATCCCTGATCACCACCATAGCCTTTGTGATATTGCTCTCTCCTGGCATATTACCTATATTTCTATCTATGAAATCGGCTGCCTTTGCAGAGGCCTCAGCAATATACCGTAGGTTTTGGGAGATCTCTGTAAGATTTGCTTCTCCACCATCTAAAGCGTCAATAGTGCTATTTAAGACCTTGATGAGTCTCTCTAGATGTATTTTCATCTGGATACCTGCGTGTGCTATAATGTTGACCTTTACCCAATCCTTGTGGAGACTCTGGTATAGTGTCTTAGTAGCCAATCCGAGCTTCATTGAAGCTTCTCCAATTAACTTGGCCACGTCAGAAGTGTTGTAGTTTCCTGATTCAAGTAATGCCTTGGCCTGCATCAGCTTTTCATAAGACGCTGTAAGCAATGTCTTAACATCCTCAGAGTAGGGAATACCCCTCTCGTCTAACCAAGTCACTGTATTGTTTAGCCTCTCCACCAATCCTAACTTAACTTCTATTGCCTTCTCCAGTCTTTCATTGATTATAACTGGTATTGCACCTTCCGGTAGATTCTTAACCACATATCTAGCTACTGGAGCAAACACCAATGAAGCCTTGATGCTAAGTCTTAAGGCTTCCTTAGGTGATGTAGCCACTTTATCTGATGCCTCATCCAGCAATGTATTGGCCTGCTGAATATTGTCCTGCAAATTCTCCGGTATCTCTATACCATATTCATTAGCTAAATTAAGTATTCTATTTATTCTATTTCTAACCATATCAATTACTTTCTGGGCTACTAGTTTTCTGGCCTCCTCACCGTTACTAGCATATACCTGAGTAGACGCTGCATATGGAACGACTAATCCCAATGCTATGATCATCAGCAACCCTAACACGACATATTTGTCAAATGCCATTTCACGCTCACCATTTAAGGAAAAAGAAATATTCCTATTTTAGGGAGAGAGCGGGAAAGCTAGGGAAAAACTAGGGAAAGAGTCGGAACGGTAAAAATATACCTCAAATAGAGATCCCCAAAAATTAAAAACTGAGATTAATATTTATAATGTGGTTAAGGGCAATCCGTAATTTAGGTGAAGCCGTTGGATATCAAAATACCTAAGGACCATCCCCGATATGAATCTCTAGTAATCAGAGATAAAATTGTAGAGGGAGTTAAAGACAGATATGTCGTACTTCAAGGATTGATTGCCCATGGAAGAGGAGAATGCTTTGACTATCTTCTGGGAGAAAAAACAATCGAGCCAGCATACACAGCAGAGAAAGCCGCTGTAGCGAAGATGATTCTTTCTGAGCACCCGGTTATATCTGTGAATGGGAACGTGGCAGCACTCGTTCCAAAAGAGATAGTTAAGTTAGCCGAAATCACTGGAGCAAAATTGGAGGTAAATCTCTTCTACCGAACATATGAGCGGGAAAAGAAAATTTATGAGATATTGAAGGAAGCGGGTGCAAAAGAGGTTCTTGGTGTGGGTCCGGATGCAGATAAGGTTATTGAGGAACTTGGAAGTGAAAGGAGAAGGGTGAGCGGCCGCGGAATATATATTGCCGACACAGTAATGATACCACTTGAGGATGGTGACAGGGCCGAGGCGTTAAGGAGATTAGGTAAATTTATTATAGCAATTGATCTTAATCCCTTATCTAGGACATCACAAGTAGCACATATATCGATTGTGGACAACATTACTAGAGCAGTCCCTAATATGATAAAGATCGCGGAGGAATTTATTAGTCTCGATAAGCAAGAACTCCAAAAAATCATCAACCAGTATAATAATAGAAAGATATTAGCCTATGTTTTAAGATATATTAAGGATAGATTAAGCTCGCTCGCAGAGTCTCAGGGACTAAGATAAACGGTGTTAAATAATAATATTATAACTATTATAATTATGTATTTTATTTAATTGGTTGATTGGTATGCACCCTTCCAGGGACATAATAGGCACCTATGGAGACTATCTAGAGGGAATAAAAATAGCTTTATGTGTGACTGGCAGTGTGGCAGCTTATAAAGCTGTTGACTTGGCCAGACAACTAATGAGATATGGGGCTGAGGTTATACCATTTATGAGTTATGCAGCCACGAAAATAATTTCTCCTGAACTACTACATTGGGCTACCGCCAATAAGCCTATAGTTGAACTAACAGGAGCGATTGAGCATGTTATATATGGAGGGGAGTCGGAAAATAAGGTAGACCTTATCTTAATCTATCCCTCCACCGCAAACACACTTGCTAAGATAGCTAACGGGATAGCTGATACATCCGTAACAACCCTTGCCTTAACAGCCTTAGGTAGTGGGATACCCATAATTATAGTTCCAGCGATGCATCTCCCGCTCTATAAAGGCCCAACTACCCAGGAAAACATAGAGAGACTAAGGAGCATGGGAATAGATGTTTTAGAGCCTACTATCGAGGAAGGAAAGGCTAAGATTCCCCAAATTGATTATGTAGTTGACTATGTCCTAACAAAAATAGCTAAAAGTAGAGGAATATTCAAAAATAAAAAAGCCTTAATATTAGGTGGTCCAACCATAGAATACATTGACCCAGTAAGAATAATAACAAACCTAAGTTCGGGTAGGACGGGGCTCTACTTGGCTAAGGTATTCCGTTGGATGGGGGGAGAAGCTAAATTAATATGTGGCCCTGGTAGTATAGAAATCCCCAATTACATATCACATATAAATGTCTACACTACAAACGAGATGTATAAAACCACCATGGAGGAGCTCAAGAATGAGGAATATGACTATGTATTCATATCCGCTGCTCCAGCAGACTATAAACCCGTGAAACAAGTGAATGAGAAACTTTCCACTAAAAAAGTTAAGCGCCTAAAACTTGAACTCGTCGAGACCGAGAAGATATCTGATATGGTGAAAGATGTCTCACCTAACTCATATCTCGTTATCTTTAAGGCAGAATATAATGTTCCCGAGAAGGAGCTGATAGAAAGAGCGTACCAAAAACTGAGGGACGCAAATGCAGATTTGGTTGTTGCAAACGATGTTTCGGGAAGAGAACGGGGCTTTAGATCAGCGAAGAATGAAGTTTATATAATTGATAAGGAGAAGAATGTAGTTCACATTCCATTAAGTAGTAAGGAGTATATTGCAAGGAGATTGCTGGAGATTGTAGCCGAGAAAACCATCAAAAATTAGTATATAATCCTAGCCCCATCATTCTCAATATGTGAAACAATAATTCTGGGTGATTCTCCAAATTCAGTTCTAATCATCCGAATTATGTCAGCTACCTCATCTATCTTTACCACACTAAATACGGTTTTCCCTAACATAGCCATGGCTGGCTCATAACCACCCCTAATAAACACTTCAACAACATCCGATAAGAAATCATCCATCAACCCAGTCTCATATGCAAATCTTCTAGATAACAGCAGAAAATTATTTATAGTGGGTTCCCTTTGAAATTCTGTAACATACTTACTCCCCCTATCACTAATCCGTTTCTTGATGATTTTATTTGATAATATAGTCTTGGTATAGATCTCACCAAAATTAACAGCTATAAGTAGCAAATTATCAGGAACATGATGTTTAATTACCTTTCCAATACCGGGAGCCCCGGGCTCAACCCTTATCTCAAGGCCACCATAGTATTCTGCTATGACTGTACCCAAACCCGTCTTGTTAATAACCTCTGCATAATGGGCGATCTGAGCCGCCTCAACTTTCGAGTAGATATTTCCTAAGAGTTCATTCATAGCATATGAAAGACTTAATGCACCGGCTCCACTAGTACCGAATCCCGAACCTATAGGGACTTGGATGAGATGGGAAATCTTAACAACGTACTTCTCTCGAACACTCTTTAAATAGTGCCTAACAACAGACGAAGATGTCGCCGCAGGGTCAGGCAATCCATTAATGTAAATATAAATCTCGTTTCGAGTGCTAGGCTTAATCTCGACTTCCGTGTAAACACCTTTTCTTAGACATATGCCAGCCCCAATGGAGCCGGTACGCATAGGGTCAGTAGCTTCATATATGCTGAAAAATCCAGTTATATGTGCTGGCGAATATGCTTGAACCTTCATAACCTAAATCATAATAGTATAGACCAAATTAAATTTATTGGTGGGTGACGGGGGAATCAGTTAACCACCATTACTCAAGAGCCCCCACTCTCGTAATCGTTCATATAACGTAGTTCTGGAGACACCCAGAATCCTAGCTATACTAGCTTTCGGAACACCCTGTTTCAAAAATCTCTCAACATCCTTCCTACGAATATTTTTACGAGGTCGTCCAATATGTTTACCCATGAGCCTAGCCCGCATCATACCCTCCTTCGTCCTCTCGATGAGAAGATGCCTCTCCCTCTCAGCGGCCCATGCCAAGACACTTAATATTAAATCCCTAATACTTCTATCTAGCGTCTGTAACCAAGCTTCTTTACTACTAACCGGGATTATTGGAGCATATTTCTCCACTTTCCAAATAGCATCAAGACTCTCTCGCAGCGTACGACCAATACGACTTACCTCATAGACTAGAACGACATCAGGCTTTATTAAACCACTCTTCAACTCATGCAACAAAAGCGAAAAACCAGGTCGTTTAAAGGGAGGAACACTCCCAGATACAGCTTCATCAATATATTCCTTAATAATTTTTAGACCTTGCCTAGCAGCAAATCTTTTAATGGCTAATCTCTGGTTCTCCACAGTCTGCTCGGCAGTCGAGACCCTGAGATAGGCAACAGCAGAACCACCTACCCTCATCACCCACCATTGAATAAACATTATATATAGATTATTAAAGAGTGATGTAACTC
>JALTTZ010000043.1 GCA_027047855.1 Nitrososphaeria archaeon | reverse complement strand
ACCATTAAAACTAAGTTGCTATATTTATTTACTCATTATAGTAAATATAATTGTATGCCTAGAAAGAAGAAGACTGAAGATGATAAGGAAATTTTTGAGAAATATATTTTAAGTAAGCCTTGGACTAAATACTACGACGAAGGCACACCCAAAGAGATTGATATACCCAAGATTCCGCTGTACCAATTCTTGGATGATGCCTATAGAGAAGCCCCTAACCATAGAGCACTGATCTTTCTTGGTAGAAATGTTACCTATAGAGAGCTTTATGAATATACAGAGAGGTTTGGTCAAGCTTTGGCGGATAAGTTTGGTTTCAAGAAAGGTGATAAACTTGCTATATATCTCCCTAACTGTCCCCAATTTGTGATAGCGTATTATGGTGCGTTGAAGGCTGGTGGTATAGTAACTCCAATGAACCCTTTATATACGGCTAGGGAAGTGGCGTACCAATTGGAGAATAGTGATGCAAGGATTCTTGTGGCATTAGATCTATTCAAGGATAATGTTGAGAAAGCTGTTAAGGAGGTGGATGTAGACGCTGTTATTTATACTGGTATAGACGATTTCCTACCGGGGTTAAAAGCGTTTTTATACCGGACTTTTAAGAAGAAGGTGAAGGTTTATCCAGATAACAAGAAGTTCTTTAAATTTATGGACCTAGTTAGGAAGTATCGTGGACCTGCTCCCAAACCGGATATTGATCCAGTTGAGGATTTGGCGGCCTTGATGTATACGGGGGGAACTACGGGTGTCCCTAAGGGTGCCATGCTGACTCACTATAACCTAGTCAGCAATGTTTATCAGATTGATTCCTGGCTTTTTAGAGGCCGTAAGATGAGAGATGTTTTCGCTGGACTGTTGCCTTGGTACCATATATATGGACAGACAACCGTTCTACATACTGCGATAAAGAGTGTGTCGACGATAGTGGTCTTTCCCCAGTTTAATCTGAAGGAAGTTCTTGAGGCCATAGAGAAGTATAAGATAAACGTATTCCACGGTGTCCCGACGTTATATTCCTTAATGACTAGTTACGATGAGATAAATAAGTATAATCTGAGGAGTATCGAGGCATGTATAAGCGGTGCTGCGCCCCTCCCGAGAGCGGTGGCGGTCAACTTCGAAAAGATTACTGGAGGTAAACTTAGGGAAGGTTATGGATTGACTGAGACCAGCCCAGTGACACACGTGAATCCGATATACGGAAGGTATAAAGTGGGGAGTATCGGTTTGCCCGTGCCTAATACACTGGCTGCTGTGGCAGATATAGATGAAGACCGTTTCCTTCCGCCGAACGAGACCGGGGAGATCGTTATCTCTGGTCCACAGGTGATGAAGGGTTATTATAAAATGGAGGAGGAAAATAAGAAGGTTTTCTTTGAGAAGTATGGCTATCGGTGGTTCAGGACGGGTGACATTGGATATTACGATGAAGAGGGATACTTCTACGTGGTAGATAGGAAGAAGGATTTGATTAAATACAAAGGATATAGTGTGTATCCGAGGGAGATTGAGGAGGTGCTCTATAAGCACGAAGCTGTTCAAGATGCGGCTGTCATCGGTGTCCCCGATGAGCATGTAGGTGAGATTGTTAAAGCCTTTGTAGTGCTTAAGCCTGGATACAGAGGTAGGGTTACCGAGGAGGATATTAAGAAGTTCCTGAAGGAGAATCTCGCAGAGTATAAGGTGCCGAAGGAACTTGAGTTCAGAGATTCCCTGCCTAAGAGTACTGTGGGTAAAATACTAAGGCGTGTATTGAAAGAAGAGGAGATAGTGAAGAAGCAGGGTCAGTAAATCATCTCTACCTAAGTATTTACCATTATATATATTTCTTTTTTATTCAAGGAATTGTTGAAGAATATTTAGTATTATCCCTTTTACGTAGGTGAATATAGATGAATATATTTGTTCTAGTTAAAGCATCTCTGGATGTGAATCTGGTTAGGGGAGATGCTGAAGGGAATCTTCTTAAGGATGCCATTCCCTTGGCTATCAGCGAGTATGATCGGAACGCAGTTTATGAAGCTGTTAGAATTAAGAACGAAGTTGGAGGGAAGGTCATTGTTGTGTCTGCCCTTACATGGGGTCCTATTCAGAAACGTATGCGTGATTTCGAGAATGTTATTAGGGAGGCATTGGCGCTCGGGGGTGATGAGGCCCACGTAATTGTTGATGAGAAATTGGTTGAGGCTGGTCCTAAAGCCACTTCCCTGGCTTTATCGAAATTAATTGAGAAGTTGGGTGGTGCTGACCTCATAATATGTGGAGAGGCGTCGATGGATATGATGGCCTCTCAAGTTGCTAATTACTTAGCCCATAGCTTAGGGGTCAATTCGGTTACCTATGTCAGGGAATTATCTCTAGATGGTAATACAATCAAATGTAAGAGGGATCTTGAGAATTATGTAGAGATAGTCAAGACTGGTCTTCCGGTGGTCGTTAGTGTAACTGGTGAGATCAATAAACCGAGATTACCTACTCTTCTCCAAATAAGGAGGGCGTTTGCTAAACCGTTGCAAAAATATTCTCTGGCTGATGTGGGGTTAGATATATTGCCCAGCTACTCGGCCAATAAATATGAGTTGGTAAAGGTATCTAGAAAGAACATAATTATCGAAGGCGCCTCCATGGAGGAGATTGCGAACAAACTCGTTGATAAGCTTATTGAGGAGGGTGTTTTGGAGAGGTAGGGATTATGAAGGGTCTCGTAATAGGTTTGAGTGGGTCTGAACTGCGTGAAGGATTGTCGGTACTAGAAACCCTTTCAAATGTTACTGGTAGTAATGTAGAGAAATATGCTGTGCTTGTATCTAGTAATCCAGAAAAAGTTAAGGGATTCCATAAACTCTATTTGATAAAAAGCGGGTCAATCTATACCTCTTTCCAATCGGTATTAAAAATAGTCTCCGAAGTTGCTCCAGAGGCGATTGTTGCGGTTAACATGAAGGATTGTGTAGACTTGATGAGTAGAGTGGCCGCATCAACCGATAGATATATGGTTACAGAAGTTGCGCTCATAACTAGGAATGGGGACGATGTCTACTTAGCTAGGCCTATATTAGGTGGAAGAGCTCTAGCATACTATAAGTTTACTAAGGGGATTGTCTTCACAGTCGCCAAAGGGAAGTTCCAGCCCATTGAAGGGGATGAAGAGCCCGAGGTTATAGAGATTGCCCCGGAAGCCGATGGTTACGAAGTATTAGGTGTTGAAGAAAAGAAGAGAGGTGCGGTGGATATAGAGTCTGCAGATATTGTCGTCGGTGTGGGTAGGGGCTTCAAGGCTAAGGAGGATCTTGCCATGGCTAGTGAACTGGCCCAAATATTGGGTGGGGAAGTCGGATGCAGTAGGCCTATAGCCGCCGACTTCGGATGGTTAGATGAAGATAGATGGATAGGCATCTCAGGGAAGAAGATAAGGCCTAAACTATATCTACCTATCGGCATCTCTGGAGCTCCTCAGCATATTATGGCGGCCAACGATTCAAAGATAATAGTAGCTGTTAACAAGGATAAGAATGCACCCATATTTAATTACAGTGACTATGGAGTTGTAGCCGATCTATACCAGTTCATACCAGCATTAATTAAAGTCTTGAAGGAGAGGTTAAAGAAGTAATTAATCTATCCCACTTGAATTTATTTCTCTCGCACCTCTCCATAATAATTCGTTGAGGTGTATAGATAGATGGTAGAGCCCGGTATAGAACATTTTCTATATGTAGAGGATTTGGAACTATTAGTTTACATAACTCTCCTACTAGCCTCAATAATATTTTTATATGGTTTATATAGGGCTTATAGAAGATGGTTTCGTGAAGAGCGACCGCCCCTAGATAAATTGGGTAAAAGAGTTGCAAATTTAATAAAGTTCGGTTTGCTCCAATGGAAAGTCTTATATAAACCCTTTACAGGCACTATGCATCTACTGATATATGTTGGTTTTATCATTCTAGGTATCGGGACACTTCTAAGGGCATTGGAATATGATTTCTACATCAGGTTTCTGGGAAGCAGGTTTATTGTCTCAAACATATATTTGATATATAAGTTGCTCCTCAATTTCGGGGGCATAATAGCTATAATTGGTTTAGTTATAGCTTTATTGAGACGGCTCTTTTTTAAGTCCGATAATCTTCCCAATGGCTCAGAGGATATCGGAATAATTCTAATACTACTTTACCTGTTAGTGACCGGCTTCATTCTAGATGGGATATCTACATGGGCATATAGGAGGGAATGGATCGGTCCTTACGACCCCTTTGGGCTTTTAATAGCCGGTTTGTTGGATAGCTATCCTTGGATAATTAGTCTCTACCGAATAATATGGGTCACTCACATGGCTATAGCAATATTTATGGTTGCTTATGTACCCTACACCAAATTATTCCACATCATTGCTGGTGGGTTGCTAAATACTCTCTATAATAGGGATTATCCACCCTCTGCGTTCCGCCCTATCCCCAATATTGATGAAATGGTTGAGAAGGGCGAGATTCCTGGCGCAAAGGCATTAGAGGCTTTCACTTGGAAGCAGAGGATGGATTATGATGCCTGTATAAAGTGTGC
>JALTTZ010000042.1 GCA_027047855.1 Nitrososphaeria archaeon | reverse complement strand
CCTCACTGATGGTTCTCGCGGTTTCTTAAACATTCTATTACTGAAGTATCAAAATAGTGATATAAGAATTGCGATTTAGACAATATTGAACCTATGTATATACAAATATAACCATTTACATTTAAGTATGGGCGTCGTGTTTGGATCTTGTCTCCTAAATACTTGTGTTCAATCGCGCGATCCATTTAAAGATTAATACATGTGGTGTGCACCTTCTTTTCCTTAGTTATGAAGAATTGTGTGGAGTATTTAATTACAGTTAATTATGGTTTATCGGATGTGGCGGCCCAGGAGATATATAGCATTACCCATAGAAAACCTGAGATTCATGATAATTATGTAAGGGTGTACGGGTCAATCGAGGACGCATATAAGTTGATTTTTTGGGGGAGAACTATTCATAGGGTTCTCTTAATATTAGATGAAGGTGTTTTTGAGGACCTGAATGATCTAGGTAAGAAGGTGTCAACCTTTCCATATGCAGATATCTATCCAAAAGGTGCAAAGTTTAAATTGAGGACCGTAAGGTTTGGAACCCATTCCTTCACTAGTCTCGATGCAAATAGGATTGTAGGTGGGTATATAAATAATACGCTACGTGGCTTAGGGCTCGAACCTAAAGTTGATCTCACTAATCCTGATGTCGAATTCGTCTTAAGGATTGTAAATGATAGGTATATTTTTACTGTTAATCTGGTTGGAGAAGGGCTACACAGAAGGATGTATAGGAAGTATAAGCATCCTGCATCAATAAAGACCTCCATAGCTGCTTCCATGATACTGATGTCGGGGTGGAGTAACGAACCTTTTATTGATCCAATGGCTGGAGGTGGAACTATACCCATTGAAGCAGCTATGTTAAAGTATAATTTTGCTCCAGGGTTATATAGGCAGAGCCATCCGCTCGTCAAACTAAAACTATTTGATTTGGATGAGTATCTAGATTATAGACGTAAAGCCCTAGAGGCCCGAGTAAATGAGAAGATCGATATCCCAATAATCTACAATGATATTAGTAAGAAGTATTTGGAGGGAGCTATGATTAATGCATATAGTGCTGGGGTATACAGGTATATTGATTTCCTTTGTGCAGATGCTAGATTATTGCATAAATACCTTGAATTAGGTCGGGGAAGTATAGCGGTGATGAACCCACCGTATGGAATAAGGATGACACGTATGAAAGTTCTGCCAAACTTATACCGTGATGTGGTTGCATCGTTAGTCTCACTGGGCGTATCGAAATTGGTCTCCATTACCGCTAGATGGCGTGAGATGGTGGGCGCATGTGAAGAAAATGGTTTGGGATTGAGGAGCATGCGCCGAGTTCTACATGGTAAGCTAACTACTTTTATTATAATCTGTGAATCCTAGGGGTATTGATTGATACCATCCTAAAAAATTTCTATTTAGCTGCTATCGCATTTATTAATGCCTCGGTGAATGCAGGTAAATCATATGGGTGTCTCGAAGTTATAACATTCCCATCTACAACGACCTTATCGTCTATGAATTCTGCTCCCGCATTAATCAAATCAGTAACAACGGGTTTTACGCAAGTCATTTTCTTTCCTTTTACTATACCAGCGGATATGAGAACTTGTGGTCCGTGACAAATTGCTGCTATTATCTTTCCCTCATTATACATTGTTTTTACGAATTCCAATACTTTTTCATCAGCTCTAAGTTTGTCTGGCCCAAATCCCCCTGGAATTACTACTGCATCAAAATCATCTGGGGATACTTCATCAATAGTTTTATCTGGTTTTAATATTCTACCAAATCTCGAGGTATGTTGGTGTTTTAGCCCGATGGTCACGACATCAGCCCCCTCGTGTATTAGCCAGTATCTCGGGAATGCATATTCTTCATCATGAGTAAGGTCGGCAACAAGAATAGCTACTTTCTTACCTCTTAGTTTTCCCAATTTAATCACCCAATAATATTTTTGACTGACTGAATTTAATAATTTATTTTCTAACCATCGTTAAGGCGATTATCACTACTAATATAATAAGGAATAGGCCAAGCAAGAGATACATAAGTTGTTGTCCCATGAATTGTGGCCATCCCCCTGTTTCATGGGAGGGTGGCATGTGTTCTGTTACTTCGACAGTCTCAGCAAGCCCGTCCACTTCTATGGTGTAAGTCCCTGGATGCATAAATGTGTATGTGAATGCGATTGTTTTGGATTCACATCCATTTAATGATATTGTCTTTTCATCTATCCTCTCACCGTTTATCAATAGTGAAATGGTGAATGTGCTTGATGCTCCTCCCTCGTTTGTAGCGGTTACGGTTATTTCAGCGGCCTGTCCCACTTCTATTTTACTTGGAGTTATTCTTAAATTGGATAAGCTGAGCTTAATTGGCGCTAGTTCTACTATTTGGAAACTTCCTCTCAAGCCATCTATTTCGATAAGGTAGGTCCCAGGTATATCCTTTACTACTTGGAATTGGATCGTCTCGGACTCCCCTGGGGCTAGATTTATAGTTTGAGTTGCTTCTATACTTCCGTTGATTTTGAGGGTTAGAGTCGCGGTGCCGGGTGCGTTACCTGTATTTGATACATCCACACTTATGGTGATTGTCTCACCTATGCTGGCTTTTTCTGGATTTATCGCTAAGTTCGATATGGTAAATATTGCTTCTGCTTTGACTATAGTTATGGTTTTGTATGTGGGTTCACTGGCTACACCTAAATCGTCTTTAACAATTAACGTGACTGTGTAGACCCCTTCATTATTATAGGTGTGTTCGACTATTGGGGTTTGTATCCATCCAGTATCTGTTCCATCTCCAAAGTTAAAGTAATAGTATTTTACTGATACATCGTCTGAAGAGGCTGATGCATCGAATGTAATGGATTCCCCCTCAACCGCTGTCTCTTTCGATACTCTTAGAATTGCTATCGGCTTCTCATTTGGTGTGACTGCTGGGGACTCAAGCCATGGTTGGAAAATTAAATCTTCTCCATTTCCATTGACGGGATTACCCAGTCCCAACATATTTAATATTAAATGTTTAGGGCCGCTCTCATCACCCCAATAGTTGTATTTGGCGTCAACATTAGAATTGTCAATGTACATTCCATATCCAGAATTCTGGTAAATATCATTATATCTGGCTAAGTTACTTGATGAGTTTATGTACTGGACCCCATAATTATTGTATGATATACTATTACGAGTTATATTTGTATGTATCCCTATAACAACTATGCCGTACCCATTTGAAGTTACTGTATTATGGAGTATAGTAGTATCATAATCATATTTAGATTTGTAGTTCTGAATCTCGAATTTTATTCCCACCGACCCACAAAAAGACACGTTATTTCCATTGATCAATATATCGTATGCATTCGATGAGTATCTTGAGAACGTATAAATATAAATACCATCCGCACCCGCCCTCAAGTTTGAGGCTGAGATAGTTAAATTGTATATGTTTGCGGAAGAATAGAAGATATCTAAGGCACGTGAGTCAATATAAATTGCATTGCCCCCTGAAGTCAGCTGAGTATGGTTAATAACTATATTATATATGTGGGACTCCCTCTGGCCATATGCATATAGATAAAGGGCATGCATCGTGCTACTTACCATAATATGGCTTGCCTTAACATCATATATCTTTGAGAAATCATATCCATTGCTGTATATCCATATTCCATTAGCACCACCCTCAACTGAACAATACGATAAGCTTATATTGTGTATATAGACGTATGATGAGAACATGTCGATCGCTTCGCCATAGACGTATATTCCTGTATCTTGAGAGACAATGCTATTATTTTCACAGTTGATGTTATATATAAGGGTGCTCCATCCACTATCGGCGTATACATCTATGCCAGTATCACCGCTACTTATTACATTATTCTTAATCAATATATCGTATACATTTGTGACTCCATGCACATCTACTGCAACAGTATATACATAGATTCCTTTCGCATTGGAATGGATCATGTTCCCAACAATTTTATAATTATAGAGATAGGCGTTGTAAACTTCGTCTATACTCATCCATATAGCATGATCCTCTGTATCAAATGTGCTTCCGCGGATTTCTACTCCACTAATTTTTGTGTCTGGGCCGTCTACACTTTTAACTCCATTCTTGACATTTTTTATCGAACAATTATTGATGTGAAGATTAACGATACCTATGGTTACTATTCCGGAGTCACCACAAAATTCTATTAATGTATTTTGAATGGAGGTCTCTCCAAGACCGTTAATGGTAACCCCTGTATTTGCATACATTATTTCACTATGATTAATGAGGAATCTTTCATTGTCTGCGCCGGAAAATTCTATTGTTAGCCATTCTCCCGGATTTGGATTATCCATAGAAGATGTAAATATTATTTTGTGTTGAGATTCTCCATTCGCTATCAGTGAACCGTTTACAATAAGTCTCGAACCTGGGTTAAATTTTACTTCCACTCCGGGGTCGATTGTCAGGGTAACGCCTGCGTCAACTATAACGTCTTCATCGATAATATATGGGCTGTTACCGATCGTCCATCGTGTGTCTTGGGTTATATGTCCCGATATGTTCGTAGCACCTATCTCTACGTGGTTGGATGAGACTATTATGAGGATTAGTGCTGCTGTAATTATAATCTGGTAGACGAGTTTCTGGAGATTTAATATATTCCCCAAAGTCTCCCCTAGTAAAT
>JALTTZ010000041.1 GCA_027047855.1 Nitrososphaeria archaeon | reverse complement strand
GGTTGGAGACTATGAGTAATGACGGAAAGAATGAAACAAATATTCTCCAGGTTCCCGTGGCAAAACCATAGATCAGATAAGGTACCCCTGCAATATAGAATTCGAAGGGCAGAGTATAGGCATAGCCAGACCCCAAATAAGTATACACAAAATAAATTCCCTCGATATTGTTGAAGGTATGGTAGCGGAATGCATCCCTCATACCAGGTAAGGCAACGGCCAGAAACATCAATTTACTCGAGACACCAGCATACAAATCTATCTCATCAATATCTAGGTATCTATTTTTGAGTGGGAGTAGTAGCAGCCAGTACATGAATGGACTATGCAGAAAAAGCATATTATACAATTGACTATCAATATCGAGACTATAAAGCATAAAAAAGAAGAGAGGAATAGATAGGCTAAGCAGAAGCAACAAACCATGCAAATATAGTCTTCTCCTATTCTTCATATTTTATCACTAGCTTGTCTATTAACTACTCTTATTCTGCTCTGATTAGTGCTTGTATCTATACCATTATTTCTAATAGTTTCCCTATGGTTATCTCATTTATATATTTCTTTGACTCTGTATGCGTTTAGGGCTAAGTATATTAGATAGATAAGTGTGTAGTATACCATGGGTGTGAGAGATATAAAGAATAAAACTAACATGTTTACTACTATACTAAATATAAAGAATGCCTTCGCGACTGTTTTTCGGTACTGCCTCCTCCAGTAGAGTAGGGTGAGATATAAAGCCAATATGGATAGGGAAAGTATCGAGTTCAGTATCTGGTCAATATCTCTATCCAATATTATAAAGTGCCCTGTAATAAGATAGTATAGAAACGATAGAAACCATTTTATGTATATTTCTAGTGGCATTGTATAGGCATAGCCAGAAGCCAAAAATGCAAAACCAGGGTATACTTGATACTTCAAGAAATAGGAGTCACCGCTAAATAGTAGCGGACCCAGAAAAATCAACTTACTAGATACGCCAGCATATAGGTCTATCTCCCCCAACTCTAAGAATCTACCTTTAAGCGGGAGCAATAATAGCCAAAAGATAAATGGGCTATGAAGAAACAAAAGGGAATAAAATGATGCACTGCCAATGTTGAGTTTGAGAAGCATGAAAAAGATTTGCGGAAAAGTTAAGCTAAATATTAATAAAGAAATATGTAAAAGATATAGTAATTTCCTATGTTTCATAGTTTATCACTAGTTTGTCGATGGCTATTTTTGTTTGGTTTGGTTCTAGTATCGGTATTGGTATCATTATCTCTAATCCATCTTCCCTCCCAATTTTTACCGTGTGCTCCTCACCACTCATCCATTCATTCATTAGTACGAAGCCCTTAATATACAGTGCATATACCCCCCTCTCCGATGCATTGAACCTGATTGTTAGGTGGTCTCCAAGCCTCAAGACAACATACTCATCCCCACCCAATATTGTCTTCTCTCCATTGAGCTCCATAGACTCCAAAGGCATCTCCACCAACTTCATCCTACCCACAAATAAAATTTCTTAATGTACCCGCCCCCAGGCACCCCCATTTCATCAGCCCATACCGCCCAGTCCCCAGGGCTCATGGGGGGATTTTAGGGGCGGGACCATAAAAGAATTACTCTAACAACATTATATGAATTTAATTAATATAGTATATGGGACAGTTCCAGTACAACAATTGTATATAAACCTACTTAGTACCTGTATCTAACTCGATACAGATATCTCCTTAATCCCCTAACATTTAAATATCCAATCAGTAGTCCGATGGAAAAGCCCCCTGCATGAGCCAAGATATTTATACCTGGGCCCAGGCTATTGATCAGAAGAATAAAGAAACCATACATCAAAGTCATCATAATATTACCGCCTAGTAAGGCTTGTATTATCAGTAAGGCGCCAAAAATGCCAAATACGGCTCCACTAGCTCCAGCACTCAATGTCAAAGGTGGCATGAATAGTAAAGTTAAAATATTGCCGGCTAAACCACTTGCAATATAGGTTATTAGCAGGCTCCCGCCGCCAAATAGACGCTCGTATTGTGTTCCGAGAATATATAACCAAAAGAGATTGAAGCCTAAATGCATTATGTCAAAATGTATGAACATAGAGGTGAATAATTGCCAGAACCATCCATTGTAAACAACATAGGCATTTACTTGTCCAAGGAACGCCATTGGATAAGTGCCTCTCAGGTCTATGAATCGGCCGGCCCAGATAGATGCTAATATGTATACAACTAGGTTGATTAGGAGTAGAGCTATTGTTATATTGTTTCTCCTTGTGTGAATTTCATAGGTCGATATATACAATTATTCTCACCAGACCTAGATAAAAAACTAGAATTACCTATTTAAAGAGTCGTCTTCATAAATAAATTTTCTCAGTTTTTACTGCTCTTTGGATGCCCAGTTTCATCCCAGCCCCTTAATCTATAATAAGTTTTAAGCATCGTCTTCATCTCTTCTTCTGTAATTCTATATTCTCTACCGTCTCTAAGCTTAACCGCCTCCTTGAAGAACTTGGGTGGAAGCATATCATCTCTCTCCGGCACTACTCCAGCTTTAATATTGAATATTCGTATTAGGGTCCTGACCTCATTAGCCGTATTCCTTAGTTCTTCTACAGTCCACTCCTTACCCGTCAAGGCTTTAATCATCTCTATGGTTCTCTCCCATGTATACATCATTCTCGAGAACCTACATACAACCAAGCTGTCATGGAGCGATAGTAGATCCTCTTTGTCAACCAAGAACTTAATCTTCTCCTCCCCTATGTCATCAGGATCTATGTCTCCACGTATTTCATATGCATATGCAGTCGTTCTTAGGTGACCGCCGCCTCTAGTACCAATTCCGTAGCTTATAGCCATTCCCTTCAGCCGCCTGGGGTCATATGCACTAAGGGACAAGCCTTTCACATGTACTGCCAACTCACTGAGACCAAGCTTCTCACCAGCGATCTTAATTCCTTCTGCTAATATATCGCCTATACCCTCACGCTTAACAATCAATTCGAATAGGCTCAGTATCGATTCGTAGTCACCAAAGTTTATCGGGAAGGGGAGTTTTAACCGTCCTTCGTTATATGTGGCAATGGCAAAGGCTATTATATTTCCCATGTCTATGGTGTCTACCCCATATCTATCGCAGAGTACATTGAGTGAGATGAGTTTATCATAACCTGAGACACCAGCGTTAGTTCCGAAACTAAAGATAGTCTCGTATTCAGGCCCCTTGGTAACCAATCCTTTAAATAAACCCTCTTTAACTTTACTTATGTGTCCACATGCAAAGGGACAGTTGAAGCAAGCCACATTATGGTCATAGTATTCTTTCAATAGGATATCTGGGTCAAGGGATTCATAGTTAGGAGCTTGGCCATAAGTCCAATACCTGGATGGCAAGAAGCCCATTTTCTGGGCTGGGACAAGAGTCCCTGGGGTTCCATATTTCCTGTAATTTGCGGCCCCCGTAGAGGGGTCGGTAGCTATCAATCGCCCAATTTTCTTAACAAAATCCTTGAGCAGCTCCTCACTATATACATCAACACTTCTTTTGCTTGGCTTAAGTACAATTGCCTTTAATTTCTTACTACCCATCACCGCACCTCCACCGGCCCGACCAGCCTTCGACTCACGCTTCCGTTCACCATATCCATGGCTTATAGCAGCAAACTTTATCAGTTTCTCACCGGCCGGACCTATCTCTGCAACCTCTATATCTGAACCATGCTTCCTTTCCAACGCTTTCTCAGTCTCCTCCGTATTCAACCCCCATATATCCCTAGCATCATACAGATCTACATGGGAATCATCTATGTAGAGATAAGCGGGCTTATCCGCCGCACCTCTTATCACAAGATAGTCAATACCTAACCACCTGAAAGCAGCAGGGAAATTGCCCCCCATAAAGGACTCTCCAAATATCCCTGTTAACGGACTCTTAAAGAAGAAGCCGATCTTGGAGGCCAGGGGAACTCTAGACCCGGTTGCTGGACCGGCTGCCACGAATAAGATATTTTCTGGTGATAACGGATCTATTGTCGGATCTAAATTTTTATGGAGGTAATATGCAGCGAGCCATTTTCCACCGATATAGCGCTTGAGGATCTCAGCATCAGACTTACCTTCTTTAATATCTCCGCTGGATAGATTAACCTCTATATATCTGCCTCCATATCCCTTCAGAACCATAGAATTCCACCCACCTAATACATTACTAAAAATCGAAGTCAAGCGACTCGGTTATCTTCTCAAGATGAACCTCTAGATCGCTTACCCTAAATTTGTCTCCGATAGACTTAATAATCCGAAAAACGTCTTTCGCTTGGGGGTAAATCACTGGACTAAAAACCCTATAAACCTTGGCATCCCTCTTGGATTCATAAATGTAGCCCTCTGCATAGAAAGGCATATCCAAGAACGATTCGCCCGATGAGGTTGGAATAGCTTTTCCTAAAAACACGTATCTTCTGATTAATCCATCCCTAAACTCGATTACAACCGAGGCATTCAAGGACCCCAAAGAGACAAAGGTTTGCAACAACACCTCTCTATAGCGTCTCCCTCTACTCGGTTCAGGGATTCTGCTAAGTGACTTGATGGATTCATGCCTCTCCAGATCTTTCTCCAGTAGTCTAATCATGTCATTGATGTCCTTTCCCTCGTAGACAACCTGCATAAACCTCACCTATAATTATATTTGCTTTATTAGGAATAAAGATTAATGCAAAG
>JALTTZ010000040.1 GCA_027047855.1 Nitrososphaeria archaeon | reverse complement strand
CTCTTATTCGACGAGGGCAGCGACGTTACATCCAAGGTATTGAATAATATCAATATGAATAACTATAAGAGGCCTATGGATAAGCCCACAGCTCTATTCATTCACATAGCCAGCACCAAGATCCCGTTTAAAACAGTTGGTAAAGAGGCTATTGCGGATATCCCGGAGATTGAGAAGGAGATCGAGCTTGCCATAAGATATCTCCTCAGGAGATTCACAACATATACACGTAGAATTGAGAGGAAGATACATGCTGAAAAAAGGCTTAAGATATTCAGGAAATATCTTGATTTAATAGGAGACTTCTCAGCCAAACTAGTTGAGAAAGAGAAACCTAATATAAATATTCTACTCGAAAAACTTGAGAAGAGATATAAGATTAAAGTGAGCTAATCTCCTCCATCTTATTCTTCAAATAAATATCCACAATATATGTCAGACCATATCTACTAAAAGCCTCAAGCTCAGACTTCTTCTTCAACTTTCTAAACCTCTCCAGCTCACGCTGCCATATATCACCCTTATAACGAGGATCCCTCATCAACTCCTGTAGACGCTTCAGATCAACCTCAGTAAACGGATCAGTAGGCAACTTATACTTCTCTATATCAGTCGCCCACACTCCGATCCACTTAGCATCAGGTGTATGAAGATCCCTCACATGAGCAGAGTTTGCAGAACCATATATAATTACACCTGCAATATGAAGCCCCCAGACATCTCCATCGGTGAAGATATAAATAGGTAGACCAAGCTCTTGATTCAGCCTCCTAATAAGATATCTAGCTGCACGAGGAGCCTGTCCAGAAGTACTTATCAAGATAGCCTTATACTTATCATAGATACGTTCCTCAATAAACCTATTGAAGATCGCGTCCTTCTCGATAACAAAAACCCTCTCAGCACTTGTCTCGATAAACTCACTAGTCCTTAAACTATGACCAATCATAAGGCCATCAGGATGGGTTGTAAGATTGATCTTCTTACCCTCATAACCAGGAACAGTATACTCTATCGTCAAATCACCAAATATCGCAGCCCTCTCAGCAGGAAATATATTCATATCCTCCCTAGGCCGACCTATCAAAGACTCCAAATCCATAATCAATTCATCAGACTCACTCTGCTCCTCAAAATCCACACCATATGCCTGAGAAGAATAGTAGACATCCCTCAAAGTACTTGTCTTCTTGTTAGTCAACAGCTCCTTAGTGAAATAAGCTATCCATATAAACTGAGCAAACTTCTTTAGATGCATGAAGTTAGATGAAGAACGGACCTTCACCTTAGGACCGAGGACATAACCACGCTCCACCTCACTATATATAATATTCCTAACACTCCTACTAGGCAGTTTCAAATATGGAAACTCGCCATCCCTCATCATATTATATATCCTAGCCCCAAGCCTTGTAAGAGCCTGAATAGTCTCCTCACGCCTCCTAGTCTGAACCTTCCTACTCCTACCCATCTCCAATCAACCATCAATACAATTTTCATAAAAACTATTTAAGGCTAGAAACATTATAGGATAAGAGTGATAGACTAAATTAATCTTTATGTAAAACAGGAGAAATAGATATTAACCAGATACCAACAAAATAATTCTACATATTATATAGAGGGATGAGATGGAGATGACGGAACTAGATCCGAGGACCAAGATGCTGGTGAGAACCATAGGATTCATAATATTCCTAGTAGGGATAACAGCCTTCTACCTAGGATTTACATCATCAAATATAGAGCCGATCCATGCATATACCTTTTACATATTCGGGATACTAACAATGGCTGTTGGACTATTCCTTATAATAGCAAAATATGGGGAGATAACAGTATAACAAATCAGAGCCTTAAGATATCAGATGAAATAACTCCCATAGAAAATCACGTAGTAAACTATAGTAACAGAAAGTTTCTATTTCTCGTAAACCCATTGTTTAGATATAGAGATATCACCTTAGAGAAGAGAATTTTAGCTGTGTAGCTTCTAAGACCTTGAACTCGTAGGTAGGGAACTAAAGTATATTCGTAGAAATAGGGGGATTTGGAGAGAATTAAGATTATACCTTCATTGAACCATAACCAATCTAAAATCTCTAATTTAATTCCTAATCTCTCTTCATATATTTCCTAGATAATTTTATTTTTAGTACCCGGTTTTTTCACTTTGTATTCAGTGATTTTATCCGCATTTCTAGGTATCGGTAGATATATTGTGTATATGTGTCCTGGGGGGTGTTGGGTTTCCTTTGGGTGTCTGTGTCCAGTCTGATGTCTTAATGTCTATTGGTCATTGGGGATGGGGGGTTAGGGGGTAGTGATGAAGAAAACAAAAAAATACAGTGAAAAAGATTAAAACAGTGGAAAACAACAACGGTAACAAAAAACTAATAGGGAAACTAATCTCTCTTTGTAGCTAGATATATGAATAATGCTAATGGCACTATAATCCATATAGTAGCAAGTATTATCAATGTAAGTGGTGTCAAACCATATTGAACCGGTGTTATCAAGATCTTTCCACGTGGACCCGATACGTATCCTCTCCTATATACATCTACTAGATATGGATACTTAACAGGATTTATATATGATAAGTAGATGTTTAGTCTCTGATACTCTGCAGAACCTATATTTATACCTAACAGTGATGAAGCTAGGAATATTATTAAATTCCAGAAGAAGCTTAGAACTACCCACAGCCCTATCCCTATGCCTATCAATGATCCAGACGACTTAACTACATGGGATAACGCCAGTATTATCCCTACCAATGCAGCGGACTCGACTATGAAGGAGATTATATAGCTTATTAATATATCAGCGGAGATGAAACTATTCATCGTATAATATATTGATAAATCCATCAACCCTGCGAGTATAAGTATGGCAGCTACTAAAGACAATATTATCGAAAAGTATCTAGATAAAGCTACACCCAGTCTAGTAACAGGTCTGGCTAAGACCATCTCTAGATAACCTTTAACCCTATCCCCACCATATCCGAAATATGCATCTAATATCGCCATTATCGGGACAAAACCTGATAATAACCCTAAGACAAAAGTTGAGAGGAGCTCCTTTATATCCAGCCCCATTATCCTAGGATATAATTCAGATCTATCCACCCTATTTATCCACACCATCTTATCCTCCTCATCCAAGAGGATAAAGATGATGCCTGATACATTCTTGTTTCCAGATATCAGTTTATAGGGATTTATCACAGTTATATATCTATCTACCATAGTCAGTGTAGGTAAATCACTGATCTTCAGAACCTTTTTATTTACACCTCTACCTAAAAATATATGTGTCTCATTTGAACTTATTTCACCCCCCATCTTCCTCTGGATTAGGTAGTATCGTATCCTATAGTTTTTAGGAGGCTCTCCATCCGACCCGACTGAGAAGACTTGTATAAGTGTTTTGGAAACGTTGGTTTTATCTTTTATCATCGTGAGGACTGGAAAGAGATATTCCACATTATCTCTCATGAATCTTAAAGGCATACCTAGAGAATTCTTCATAGGACCATATGAAACTGTTATGTTAATATATAGGTCTGCATTCTCTATGACACTCTCTGGAATTGGTAGTTGAGACTTTATATATCCAGTCTCATCTGACGTATAGATTTTATTGAGATATAATTTACCTGAATCCTCCTCATATATCACTATATGTGTCTTTACAGAGGCTAGAGGCTCTCCAAATCCATTTATAAAGTGTATTATAAAGTATATTGACCCATTTCTATCCACAGCCGCCCCCTGTACATCGAAGGGTTTTACAATACCTATTGAGGAAGACTTTATATATGGTACTAGACTCAACCCTATCACTGCAACTAGGAATATCACTATCAATGAACCTTTACTTAAGAATGTCTTTTTAAAGTCATATAATATTGGACTAAGCATTCTCCTCCCCCTCCACTAGCTTTAGGAAATACTCTTCCAACTCTATCTTTCTAGATATTAGTCGAGAGACCCTATATCCATTCTTGACAAGCATCTCGTTAATCCTATACGAAGGTAGAGTGGAATTATATATAATTATCTCCTTCCCATGCTCCTCCACCCTACCAGCTTCTTCCAACATCTTTAGAACATCTTTATCAACATTCTCTATAGACAGCTCTATGGTCAAGCCTCCAAATTCCTCTAGCTCATGGCTTTGAAGTATCTTGATTATCTTCCCCTTATGTATAAAAACTATCTTGTCAGCTATATTCTCAACCTCAGACAATATATGGCTTGAGAATAAAACCGCCTTCCCCTCCTTCCTCAAGTCCAACGCCAACTCTCTAAAGAATCTTATGCCCTCTGGATCAAGTCCATTTAGAACCTCATCAAATAGATAATTATCTGGATCTGAGAGCATCGAAACAGCTAGTGAAAAACGTTTCTTCATACCCATAGAGAACTTCCTAATCTTTACATTCTCATAACCCTTCAGCCCAACCTTCTCAAGGAGCATTAGACTACGCTGCTCAGCCTCTTTACCTGAGATGCCATGGAATCCTGCATAATACTTCATGAGCCTGAGAGCCTTCTCATTCAAATCGAAATTAGGCAGCTCAGGAAGCCAACCCACCCTCTTAGAAGCCTCAACCTTCTCAGATACTATATCATAACCATCTATATATACTGAACCAGATGTTGGAAGCAACACTCCGACAGCAACCTTTATCGTAGTCGTCTTACCAGCTCCATTTAACCCTACATAACCTACAACTTCACCATTATCCACTTCGAAAGCCACATCTGAAATAGCTGGAGACC
>JALTTZ010000039.1 GCA_027047855.1 Nitrososphaeria archaeon | reverse complement strand
TCATTCATAAATCAATATAATATTCTATAGTAGTAGTTTAATTATTGTTTTTTTGAGATGTCATTGCGACTATAGCTTCTTTGTTGATAAAAAGATGGATTGATGTATGATTTTATAGTTTCCTAGTTTTTGTAAACTGTTCAACAAGTTCTTTAGCCCTATCGAATCTTATTCTTCTTTCTTTTATCATTATGGATGCTACTTTATCGATCAGTTCTCCGGTGGCCCCCGCCATTACCGCTAGGTTCCGGGCATGTAGTTTCATATGTCCTCTCTGTATGCCCTCAGTTGCTAAAGCTCGTAAGGCTGCAAAGTTTTGTGCCAGACCTACTGCTCCCATTATTTCTGCCAATTCCTTCGCTGTAGTTACGCCCATAATCTTTAGGGCAATCCTAGCAATGGGATGAACCTTCACCGCTCCACCTATTATTCCGACGGCCATAGGCATCTCCATAGTTCCGACGAGGTTTCCGTCTGGTGTCTTATCCCACCTTGACAGCGCAGTGTACCATCCATCTTTTGCTGCATAGGAATGGGCTCCTGCTTCTAATGCTCTATGATCCTGCCCAGTAGCCAGGGCTACGGCTATTATACCATTCATTATCCCTTTATTGTGGGTAGCCGCCCTATATGGATCGGCCTCAGCAAATGCGGATGCAGCCACTATGCCATCTACAACTTCTTCTCCACCAATGTCATCAGCATATACCTTGACTCTGGTCCTGACCAACCTCTTATCAGCTAGGTTAGTGATAATCCTTAAGTATACTCTGCCTCCAGTCCAGTCTTCTATATAGGGGGCTACTGCCTCTGTCATGGTATTAACCGCATTGGCACCCATGGCATCCTTCACATCCACATGTAAATGTGTGACAACCATGGGTCCTATCCGAGTGTCTATGACCCTCACCTCTAAATCTTTAGCCCCCCCACCCAATTTAACAAGTATGGGATCCTGTTCATTGGCTATCTTAATTATTTCGTCTTTGTGATCTATAATTATCTGCTTCGCATAGAATGGATTTTCAACATCTACCAACTGAATCTGACCTATCATAATAGATTCCGTCGCTATTGATCTTATGCCGCCATCCCTCCTCATAACTCTAGCTGCATTACTGGCTGCTGCCACCACACTGGATTCCTCGATCACCATTGGAACTAAGTATTCTCTACCATTTATCAAGAAGTTCGTGGCAACCGCGAATGGATACGTCATTCCTCCCACGACGTTTTCTATCATTACATCGGCTATCTTTCGGTCCAGATTTCCAAAGTTTGCTAACAACTTCGATTCATCCTCATTAAGTTCGGCGAATTCAATAACCTTACGAAGTCTCTCCTCGATGCTTAGCTTGTAGAATTTCGGTATCCTAGAGCTTTTTCCACTCAATAATAATCCCTCCATAATAATGAATCTGAAATATCATTAAGGAGTCTCTCTAATATATTTAAATTATGGGTGTTGATAGGCCTCTTAAGGGTATTAAAGTACTTGATTTATCTAGGGTACTGGCTGGGCCATTCGCGACAATGATCTTAGGAGACTTGGGCGCTGAAATCATTAAGGTTGAACCCCCCTCCGGGGATGATACTAGATACTGGAGTCCACATGTGAATGGCGAAAGTGTATACTACATGAGCACGAATAGAAACAAGAGAAGCATCGTGATCAATCTCAAAGATGACCGCGGGAAGGAGATACTTTATAAATTGGTTGAATGGGCCGATGTAATTATCGAGAATTTTAGGAAGGATGTCCCCGAAAAACTGGGGATAGATTATGAGACCATTAAAGAAATCAAGGAAAACATAATTTATTGTAGTATTCATGGGTTTGATCCTGATAGTATATATGGGGATCTGAAGGCTGCCGACTTGACAATCCAAGCTATGAGTGGGTTAATGGACTCCACGGGAATAAAGGATGAGCCCGTTAGAGTATCCTTTGCTCTATTCGATATATTTGCTGGTATGATGGCTGTGATTTCGATATTATCTGCAATAATTAAACGTAGCTATACTGGTGAGGGTGCAAAGATAGATATAAATCTATATGACACAGCTATATTCAGTATGTCCTATATACCCATGATATACCTTATGACAGGATATACTCCTAGGAAGATGGGTTCAGCCCATCCATCCATCGTTCCATATCAAGCATTCAAATGTAAAGACGGCAAATATGTAGCTGTCGGCATATTCAATGATAGGATGTGGGTTAATCTATGTAAAGCATTGGGGCTAGATGAACTAGCGATGGATGATCGCTTCAGAACGAATCCCGATAGAGTTAGAAATAGGGAGGTTCTTATCCCAATTCTAGAAAGAAAATTTATGGAGCATGATAGGGACTATTGGGTTATTAAATTAAGTGATTATGGTATTAATGTAGGCCCGGTGTACAGGTTGGATGAGGTATTCAGAGATAAGTATGTAGTCGAATCAGGTATAGTTAGTAAGGTTCCCCATCCCCTTCTCGGAGAGGTTCCTCAACTAACATATCCCGGGAAATTCAATGGCTCTCGACCACTGCCACGGAGCCATCCCCCTATGATGGGGGAGCATACTTATAGTATTCTTGAGGAACTGGGGTACTCTAAAAAAGATATAGACTCGTTCATAAGAGAGGGCGTGGTTATCAGTAAGAGATAGGTTAAAGACTACGTTTTTAGCTTCCCTATCTTTAATCCTTTACCGCCAATTGATGTCTCTATGGGTGTCGCTTCTATCAGCTTTAATGCAGCTATGATCTCCCTCATTCTTCTTTTAGGGGCGACTCCTATAGCGACTCCACCGCCCCCCGCTCCACTCAACTTGCTCCCGTAAGCCCCGAATCCACGCATAATGTATACTATATCATTAAGTTCCTTTGTTGAGACACCCAATGTATCTAACAGCCCATGGTTAATATTCATTAGTTCACCCACAGTCTTCAAATCATTGGTTAGTAAGGCTTTCTTGGCTAATTCAACTACCCTGCCAATCAGTTTAACGAGGTCTCCGCCTAATTGATTATATCTATTAATCAGTCTTCTGACTTTGGCAACCATCTCTCCCGTCTTGTAGAGCCGTCTAGTATATCCTATGACTAGTGGTAGCTCACCGACTCCCTTCATATTTTCGAACTCAAAATCCTTTCCATCATACCTTAAATATATGAATCCACCGTACGTAGCGATAGTCGAGTCCATAGGACTTGCTATACCCTGGACCTTTAGTTCGGTCTGCCATGATAGCCTTGCTATATCTTTAAGGTTCAGATCATAGCCATGGGATTTAGCGAATGCGGCTATCGTTGTGACCGCAACTGCTGCGGAAGTGCCCAATCCTGCCCCCACCGGCATCTCGGATGAGATCGTTATCTCGGCACCATACTTTATATCTAGGAACTCCTGAGTAAGTTTAATAGCTTCCTTTATGTAACTGACCGCTGAAAGAACCTTTCCATAATCGGTCTCTAATTTAATCTCCCCATCTTTATCTATAGTTAAAATTATTCCTGGGACATTCAGATTTAGGGCACTGATGGTTATAATATTGTCTTTCCTAGGTTTGCATTTTACATATACTCTCTTGTCGATAGAAGCTACTATTGCAGGTTCCCCATATACTACGGCATGTTCTCCAAATAGAGTTACTTTTCCAGGGGCCGATGCAACAATCTCCATACCCATAGTATTCCCAACCAAATTATTTATATTATTGGTACCGATTAAAGAAAACAACCATTTATGGAGCTATCTCATTCAATGGGACTTTACTTATAAAAAGGTGGAGAGAGACTACAAACTGGCCAGGGTCATCATTACATCTAAAATGTGTCTGAATGCCTCCGTCTGGGTTACCCTTCCAATGATCTTCCCTTCCTCTACCACAAATACTCTTCTGATTTCGTTGCTAGCCATTAATTCCATCGCCCTTCCAATAGGTTCATCCGGTCCCACTGTAATAAGAGGGGATGACATAATTTCACCGAGACTGACTTTATTAACGTCTTTACCTTGTGCTATTACTCTTCTAATTATATCTCTTTCTGTAACTACACCCACAGGGAGCCCTTGCCTAGATACTAAGACAGACCACACCTTCTTCTCGAGCATCATCTTTATTGCATCTATACAAGTCATCTTCTCATCTAATACGACAACCTTCTTATCCATCACATCCCTAACTTTAACTACTATGGGCATTATTCCCACCAATATAACATTATTATATTTACGGATTATTATTTAGGAAATATATATCAAGTATATCTCGATTAGTCATCATAATGGATAATTCTTATTTGGAGACTCTTTCTAGCAAAGTTTATTTTTGGTAACACTAAATTAATTTTTGGTGTTACTATGCACATTCCAGATGGAGTGTTAGACCCCATTACAGCGGTATCTCTCTATCTAGTTGTCTTGACTTATGCTGCTTTCATATTCATACACATCAAGAATAAAGGTGTCTTATCTGAACAAAGCCTATCCACCTTATCAAGTTTAACAGCCTTGGTTTTTGTAGCACAGATGGTTAGCTGGCCAATTCCAGGCGGAACCTCCTTACATATGGTGGGGGCCGGTCTCGTAGGTGCTATACTTGGCCCGTCGCTGGGCTTTGTTTCGATGATGCTTGTATTGATTATTCAATGCTTTGTTTTCGGCGATGGGGGAATATCTGCGTTAGGTGCCAATGCTTTAAATATGGCAATAATTGGGGTTCTGAGTGGATATGTGGTTTATAAGGGTTTTAGGAAACTCCTCTCTAAATCGGGCTATAATATATTCTTAGCAGGTTTTATGGCTGGATGGTTAAGTCTAACTCTCTCTGGATTTGCATGTGGAGTTGAAATAGGTATATCCCAATATTTCGGCTTAAATTTAAGCGTAACCGTCCCCATAATGTTCACTTGGCATCTTGTATTGGGCATAGTAGAGGGAATATTGACTGGGTTAATATTACGATATCTTGTGAGTAGATCCACCATTTTCGATATCACTCAGAGGAATTTAGGGTTTCATAACCTAAGCATGTTTAACGCTTCAATAATTCTAACACTAATTATATCTCCTATATTTTCGATATACTTGGCCGATCTCCTTGGATATAAAGAGCCACTAGACTTAATTCTTGAGACTTTAGGCTATCGTGGAGGAGAATCCCTTATCAATACCCCGTTTCTGGACTATACTGTTCCCTATCTTCCACAAGCATTGGGATACGTCGTATCAGGGGTTATAGGGCTTATCATACTATTCTCGATATTCACAATATTTAGATTTGCTATCGGAAGGGGGAACAAAGAATGAAAAATTCACTCAGAATAATTGTAGAGGGACTGTTCTCGTCTATTTCTGATGTTCTATCGTATTTATATACTGAATCTAGACTCAAGACCTCTATAATGCCCCATATATTCTTATTATCTATAGTATCTTTTGCTGTCTTATCATCGTTTGTCAATGAATTCTCGATGGCATTCCTTTTGCTAGCAAATTTGGTTGTTCTTGTATTAATTCTAAGAGTGAATGTTGTTAAGTTATTAAGAATTATTGTTTTATCATCCCTATTAACTGGATTATTCCTCCTTCCATTTTCTTTGTATTTATTGCTTACATTGCCGAGAACAGAGTTCATTACTAGGGTATTAGATGAAACAAACGGCCTACTTATTGTGTTAATTAGATCAATGATTAGCGTCGGATATCTATCTTTAATCCCTTTGACGCTGGGTGTCAGCGGTTTAATCTATGCATTGATGAGGCTTGGAATATCACATACCCATGCAATGACACTTTTGTTAACATATAGGAAAATTCCAGCATTTATAGATGAATTGACGAAGATGTTCATGGGGAGGGCATCGAGAAAGGTTAGTCGTGAGAAGGGGATCCCTAGTTTATGGAATAGTCTTGCTGACAGCGTAGGGGAGACGATATTAAGAGGAGTCTCATTGGGGCTTCGAGTAGAGTTGGGATTTAGGAGTAGGATCTTGGCAAATTACAATATAAAGGCAGATGGGTCTTTACTCGTTACACTCGCTTATATTATTTACGCCCTATTGGTTATATCTATCGTTTTGTTTTGGCAGGTGGGTTTGTTATGGGCGAAATAATCTATTCATTTAGGGATGTTTCTTTTAAATATCCCGATGGAACAGTAGCTCTTACAAATTTGAATTTTGAGGTACTTAGCGGGGAATGTATCGGAGTTGTGGGGGCCACTGGATCCGGTAAATCCACACTACTTCTTTTAATGGCAGGTTTATTATCTCCGTCTAATGGCAAAATAAAGTATAAAGGCACAAATATATCACTATATCCCAATTTGAGGCAGGAGATCGCCATACTTTTCCAGAACCCAATTAATCAATTTCTTAATTCAAGTGTATATGATGAGATTGCATATGTTCCCCGCCAATTGGGTATAAGTGAAGATGTTATAAAGCGCAGAGTTATAAGTCTTGCAGAAAGGCTAGACTTGACCGAATTACTGACAAGGTCTCCCTTTAAGGTTAGTGGAGGTGAGGCTCGTAGGGTTGGTATCGCAATGACTCTATCATACTCACCAGAAACTATTTTGCTTGATGAACCTTTCTCGGATTTATCGCCAAAGTATATAGATATAGTGAAAGAAATGCTTAGAGAGTTGAAGGAAGAGGGTAAAACAATAGTTTTCAGCAGCCATTCCTTAGAGCAGATGTTGGGCCTTGTTGACAAAGTAATTATACTCGATCATGGGTCAATACTGAGATTCGGTGATCCGCAGTCAATTATTCGGGATAGGGAGTTTATAGAGGGTGTGGACCTAGAATTACCTTGTTACATCAAACTCCTTAATATTCTTGGCATAGATATCCTAGCCGACCTCCCCCTGAATATTGATACCTACCTAAAGTTGATTAAAGAATATCTTCATTAGATATAGTTTCATTGCTCAATAGTGTGTATATCGTGACGAATAATCTTTATTCCCCTCAATTTCTCCAATGTATTAACCATTGACCTTATCCTCTTGATCTCTCCCCTCACTACAACGAACTCCAAACACTTGTCTTTGTCCAAATGAATATGTAGATTCGTTATCACTATGTCAAGGTAATCGTGCTGAACATGGGTTAGTTTATGCTCTATGTTACCCGCATGATGGTCATAAATAACTGTGATTATGCCTACCCCCTTTCCCTCACCCATTAAACTTAATCTTTCGGTTATATAGTGGTTTAATGCTTTATCAATAATTCCGGACCTATTCGATACTCCAATAATCTTCATGAATTCGTTCAATCTCTTGTAGGTCTCTATGTTGAGTGTAATGCCTGTTTTTATTGTCTTCATTTAGAAATCCCTCTATTAAAAATATTGGGTTTCTTTGATAATTAGATTTAGGTTTCATAGCTATCCCCAGCCCAATGTCTAGAAAATCGATTATAAAGTCAAGGAATATAGTATTTATAGTTACATATTTTTATTGAAATGCACTGATTATTTTATATCAATAGTTGGTTGTTTTATTGGTGATTGTATATAGGTGTATATTATGTATCTCGAGTTTAGTGAGGATGAGCAACTATTTAGAGAAGCGGTTATCGAGTTCTCCAAAAGGTATATAGAGCCTATATGGGTAAATGTTGACGAGGTTGGTAAACTACCTGGTGACTTGATTAAACGTATGGGTGAACAAGGGCTTTTCGCTATACCCGTCTCTGAAGAGTTTGGGGGAGTAGGTGGGACCCTAACGATGGCAGCTATAGCCACGGAGGAGATCGCTTATTATGATCCGGCGGTTGCTATAGCTGTATATGCGTTGCTTCAGAATGGTTGGCCGATGGCTTTAGATCAATTCGGTTCTGATGAAGTAAAATCAATGATACTGCCTGAAGTAGCTTCTGGTGATGCCTTTTTTGGGATAGCCTCGACTGAAGCACATGGAGGGTCCGATGTAGCAGGAATAAAAACATTTGCTGAGAAGGTTGAAGGTGGTTGGAGAGTTAGTGGTGAAAAGGTGTATATAAGCGGTGTTAGGGAGGTTCTTGAGCTCCCCACGGGTGGAGGATGGTTCTTCTTATCTAAAACCGGTAGTAGGGATTATGGACATCGAAATATATCTGCATTTGCATTACTTCCTAGATGGAAGGGAGACGTTAAAGAAGGATTTGAACCGACTATCTTTGACGAAATAGGTCGTGGTGGACTAAGTACAGGAGGCTTCAAGCTGGATAACTTCATGATTGAAGATAAATATTTGATTGGTGAAGAGAATAAAGGCTTCTATTATGTAATGCAGGGTTTCAATATAGCAAGAATACTTGTCGCTGCGGCTTGTATAGGGAGTGGAAGATGGGCCTTGGATCAGGCAAAAGAATGGTTAACCAATAGGAAGTTGTTCCAAGGAAGGAAGCTCTCTTCATTCCAGGGAATACACTTTAAGTTCGCTGAATTATATACGGAGTTGGAGGCTGCGCGTCTCTTTACTTACAAGGCTGCTAGATTAGCGGATAAAATTTATATAGAGAAGAAGCCAGGTTTCAAACCCAAGGATCTCAATGTACCTGTGGCCATGGCTAAATTGAAGGCTCCCGAGACGACCATAAGGATATATGAAGAGGTATTAAAATGGTACGGTGCATATGGATATACAAAAGAGTCCAATATTTATCGTGGATGGTTGGGGACATTTTCCTATGTTATAGGCGCGGAAGGTGGACAAAATATCATGCGCATAATAATTGCTAGGGATATTTTAGGTAAGGAGAATATACGATCCTAGCGGTGAATCTGGACGATGAGGGTGTTGGTCCCCATTAAACTTAGTTACGACATCAATCAGATGAAGTATGATGAGCGGACGGGGGAGCCGATTCTAGATGCAGTGCCCCGCGTGATGGGGGACATGGATAGATGTGCATTGGAGGCAGCGTTACAACTTAAGGAGTCCCTAGGTGTAGTGGTAGAGTTCATATCCATAGGAAGTAGAAGGACCCACAATAAATTAATGATGGACGCTTATGCAATGGGTTGTGATAAGGGGTATCTAATTGAAGCCGAGGACACCAATACATTAGATGCATACACAGTTTCATCAATAATTGGTAAATTCGTTGAGAAGTATGGACCTTATGATATTATAATTATGGGAGCCACCTCCCAGGATACCCACTCAAGTGTAGTTCCTCCAGCATTATCGGCGCTCCTAGGCTATAGAGCAGCATTCGGAGTAGATAAGGTCACGGTGGAGGGTGACGTATTTATTTTAGAGGCTACTTATGAAGATGGTATATATAGATACAGATTGACACCCCCTTTCATAATATCTGTAACGACGGAGGCCAACACCCCTAGGATCCCGAAACTCAAGGATATTTTAAAGGCTAGGCGGATGAAGTACGAAGTCCTGCCAGTAAATGATTTAATTAGTAAGGATGAAGTCAGAAAAATTAACGTTACCTCCATCAAAAAATACGTAACCCCTAGGAGGAGGGAGATAATTGAGGTTGATAGTGAGGAGGACGTTGACAAGGCTGTCTATAGAATAATTGAATTGCTAAAGGAGGCTGAGATTCTATGAGGATTTTAACATTCATAGAGGACTTATCTTGGATAGACATATTCGAATATTTTCATTCTGCTTTAGAGGGCGTGGAGTTCAGCGCATTTACTCTAGATAAAAACATTGCGGTAGAAGTCTCAAAACATTATGACAAGGTCTTCCTTTATGACTCTGCATTTAATGTATACGGGATACAATCAGCTCTTAGAAAGATTTTGAATGGAGACAAGTTCGATGTGGTATTGGCACCCTCAAGCAACAAAGGGAGAATGTTTGCAGGGATATATACGGGACTTACTAAATGTAGTATAGTGACAGACGTTATTGGTATTGAAAGGGAGGGAAAAAGTTTTATTGTGAACCGGTTGGTATACGGAGGCACTGCTATAGCTACGATACACGTATCCTCCCCATTCTCCCTATGTATTGTAAAAGGAGGTTATAAAGAGAAACCTAAGAATAGGTTTGGTGAGATAATCAAGATTGATGTGGAGCCAGATTCAGGTGTGGAGTTTAGGCCTAGGGAGGTTACTGGTAACGATCCCACTTCATCTGACATTGTCGTGGTAGCTGGTAGAGGTATCAAGAAAAAAGAAGATATGGCTATGATTGAGGAGTTGGCTGGAATTACTGGAGGAGCGTGGAGTGTAACTCGACCATTGGCAGCTGATTATAGATGGGCTGACCAGTGGATCGGCATATCGGGGTTAATTATATCGCCGAAGGTTTATATTGCTTTCGGGGTTTCCGGCCAACCGCATCATATGATGGGTGCACGAGCCTCAAAATATGTTATTGCTGTTAATAAAGATCCCGAGGCGCCAATATTTGAGGAAGCCGACCTAGGTATTGTAGGGGATCTCTACAAGATACTGCCTAGGCTTCTAGATCGCTTGAAGAAAGGCTGATGGATACATGTCTGGAGAAGAAAAGTTCGATGTCATTGTGGTGGGCGGTGGTCCAGCTGGAATAGCTGCTGGCTATTTTTTGGCTAAAAAAGGTTTTAAGGTGGTAGTTTTAGAGAAAGGTGAAGATATTGGTACCAAGAATATGTTTGGTGGCAGGATATATAGCCATGTCTTCGATAAGTATTTCCCAGGTTGGCGTGAGGAGGCGCCTATCGAAAGATGGGTCAGGCGAGAGAAATTCACCATACTTTGTAAAGATGAGGCGATATCTATAGACCTTAGTCGGGTCGGTGAAATAGGTCCCTATGATAGCTTCACCACATTCTTATCGAAGTTTTTAAAGTGGATGGCTCAATATGCCGAGTCCACAGGAGCGTTAATACTCCCCGGAGTCAAGGTTGATCGAATCTTATTCAAAGATGGTTTCGCTGTCGGTGTTGAGGCCGAAGGTGATAGACTGGAATCGGATTATGTAATAGTTGCAGAGGGGGTTAATACCCTGTTACTAGAAAGTATGGGGATAAAGAGGAAACCCATGCCTAGTGAAGTAGCCGTTGGAGTCAAGGAAGTAATTAAATTGGGGAGAGATGTTGTAAATGGACGTTTCGGTCTTTCTGATGGCGAGGGTATAGCCGAGTTTCTAATAGGATATCCATTGAATGAATTTTTGGGTGGTGGTTTTCTATACACGATGAACGAGTATGTAACGATAGGTGCTGTGGTTAAGATTGAGCATATCTATGGGGCCGCTTCTCAAATCATGGATATAGCCGAGTATTTAAGGATGCACAAATATGTCTGGAAATTATTGCGGGATGGAACGATGGTAGAGTACTCGGCCCATATGGTGGGTGAATCACCCGGTTCTTTATATCTAGATAAGCCATATGGAAATGGATATCTTGTAGTGGGTGATGCAGCCGGTACACTGGTCAACACCGGCTTTACTATTAGAGGAGTAGATTATGCAGTTGAATCAAGTAGACTCGCCTCTCAGGTTATCGAGGAGAGCCACTCCATCGGTGACAAGTCTAAAGCCATCCTGGGTAAATATAAATCATTGCTGGATAAATCGGTAGTAGGTCGGAGTGTAAGGAAATTCAGGAATGTGTCTAAAATTCTATCACATAGAAGGCTTCATAAAGAGTATGTCGATTTCGCTTGTGATGTGGTTGGAGATATATATTCAACAGCTGAAGAGAGTCCTACCTTAAACGAAGCGATTAAGAGAGGGAAGAAGGGTAGGATTAGTTATATCGATCTTATGATTGATTTAATTAGGGTTTGGAGGAGTCTATAATGAGTATGCTCAGTGTCGAGAAACGTTTATCACTCGTTAGGTTCAATATTCATGAGGAACCTCATATAATCGTTGATACCTCGAAATGTAGAGAGTGTAAATATCAAGTGTGTGTAAAGGCGTGCCCAGCAGGGCTATTCACGATAGATGATAATGGTAAACTACACTTTAATTACGAGGGGTGCTTCGAGTGCGGTACATGTAGAGTTGTTTGCCCCGAAAAAGCTATCAAGTGGAATTATCCCCCGGCTGGCTTCGGGGTTAGTTTAAATTTTGGCTAGATCTGTCTCCTACGCTTCTTACCAAATCTTATCTTCATAGTTAATATTCTCTCACTAGTGAAAATCCGAGATATAAGCGATAACATTATAATTGCTGCAACCAAGTTGTCGATTATGCCTAGAACAAAGAATTCATACTTCCCTATATATACGTATTTGAGCCCCTCCATGAGATATGTGTAGGGGAATGCATATAGGATCGCTTGGACATAGAAAGGAAGTGATGATAGGTCCATAAACATAACTATGAAGGCGACCAACATGGTTGG
>JALTTZ010000038.1 GCA_027047855.1 Nitrososphaeria archaeon | reverse complement strand
AAATGGAGGTAGTGTATCATGGTTCTCAAATGTTCCGTTTAACATTCTATAGTTTATCATGGGTATATGGTTTTCTTGCGTTAACTTGGTTTTGCCGAAGGAAAGTATGTTCTTGATCTCGACGCCAGATAGTCTAGTCAACCTTGCTTTTGGGAATACCGCATAAAAACTTGTTTCTATTATCCTTATATTTCTATCTAATTCATCTTCATCTATGGCTTTAGTTAGAATATATATTCCCGATTTATTGTTATGGACATAGTAAACGGTCATAATAGGTATCCTGCTCCTATTAACAGCGATGAAAAAGTTTTCATATCCCTTCTGCAGGAGGTATGCTTTAAATGAGGGATCTTTACCCTCAAGATCCGGTATCGATACCCTCAAGCCACCTATAACTTCGTCTCTAAATAGATTCCTCTTATTTATGAAGGTTCTGTATTCGGTTAATCTCTCCCCTACTTTCTTCGACGAAATAAATTTTTTGAACATGTTTATCACGGAAGGAAGTAGAATGTAGTCTTGAATAGCCAGTCAAGGCTTTCCCAGACCTTCTGTATGATCTCGTTAACTTTTTCTTGAACTCCAGTCGCTACCCCCATCGTTAAAGCGATGGCTATCAATGCTACAAGTATCAATAACGCCTCCTCAATAATCTGTACCCCTCTTCTCTTCAAGGTATATCACCATTTACCATGTTGCAGATTTGTTTATATATTGATTAGACGCCGAGTGGAAGTAGCTGGTTAAACCAAGACGATGTGAATGTGTATATCAACATGTAAAGCAACAACTGTATCATAAGCATCTTACGTGTATCTAATTGGAATAATCGGGATATGAATATGGTGGGGAGTACCTCTATATATAGTGAATATATAACCAAGTCAAGTGTATTTATCTCTCCCGTGTCTCCATGTATTTTTGTTAGACCGATGCCTCCTAAGTTGAGGTTTAGTGATGATACTGCAGCCAATGCGGATGTTATGAATGGAAATACGAAATATAGAATTAGGAGTAGTATTACTCCCTTTCTCCTATAGGACTCCAACATTGACCCGAGTCTCTTTTTGAGATGATCAAGTTCAATCAAGTCTTTCATTATTGTTGTTACTTCCGAGGTGTCCCTAATAAGGGCAGTCAAGTTTGTAATAAACGTTATAATAGGGTCTTCGTCAAATCCCCCTCTAATAAAGCTCTTAATTGTTTCTAGTAATTTTGTCTCCTGTCTTGATGGATATAGTTCGACTAATGTTCTTTTTGGTGATTTACCTTTCAACGCCTCATTCGCCAAACTTAGAACTAAATCTTTATCCACCTTGATAACCACCTATAAAGGATCTCGAATACAAGGGTTACACCCACGATAATCATAGTTAAGATAATCCTATTGCTGATCAGAGCTAGTGTAAGCAATGTCAATAGAGGCATAAATATGAACATAGCCGAGATTATGACAATATATAACTCACCACGTTCTATTCTATTAATCATATAAAGTTTGACCTCGGTGAAGGCTGCATGTATCGTCGCTGCACTCAACTTCTCTTTTCCATATACCGCTTTTGTCAACTTTCCTACTAGGAATTCCCTATCCCTTATATTCACATTCTTCGTTCTCTCTAGTTTACCTCTAATAAATTTCCTCTTGAGTTCACGTAATATTTCATTGTCCTTTCTGCATCTTATCACTGCTGAGGCACTGGATCCATATAATATCTTGTTGAAATTTATATCAGTTAGAACCTCAAGCAAAGATGTAATATCGGCTCCGTACTTAGATAGTCTCCTACCTAATAGTATTATAATCGCTTGGATTATGGTCAGAAGAAGTATCTCTGGAACTCTATATAACATTTGGCTTGGTATGTTCATATTGTTCCATCGCCTCCCATCTCAACCATCTGTAGATAGATTCTAATTCACCGAGAATCTGTTCTATCGATTCTTTTTTCAAGGCCTGCTGAATATGTGTGTAAAGGGTATTTGCCAGTCTTTGTCCGACTTCGTTTGTAATAATTTGAAATATTTTAGTCTCACGTATATCAGTCACTTGTATAAGGTCTTCTCCTTCTCTTAGGTATATAGGCCTTAGAAGGATATTATCCTCGGCGTAATCTATTTCATAAATACCTGTTACAAAACGTTTACCAAATACATCTCTTTTCATCGTTACAATGAGATCAAGCTCCCCTAGGAGGCGCTTATCAATCTCTGCTTGGAAGAGCCATCTATTAAGGAGGGAATATATGTCTTCTGCATGGATCGTTTGGAGCCCCCTCAATCCACAAGAAAGACTGTAAAAGAAAGTTTCAATGTCATCGTTTGTAAGCAGCTCTCCGAGGATGAGAATGTCAGGTGTTCTATGGAGGGTAAATATTAGTTGTCTCCTTTTATCGAGCATAGAGGAATAGGCTTCCCCTCTATAGAATGCTTGTTTATAACCTTCCCTCCTTAAATCCTTTGACTCCAATGCATCCTCGATATAAACTCGTCTATAGTCCTTAGGTATACATTGGTCCAAAGCATTCAATAAGGTTGTCTTCCCCGAGTATACCTCCCCCGCAATAGTTACATTCCTCCTAAACCATAGGGCTAGGATTAAAAGTGTTGCCGCCTCCGCCGTAATCGTATTATTTCTTATCAGGTCAATAATTGTTAATTTCTTGCTTTTTAAATTCCTAATTATTATGTAGGGGCCACGATAGGTCAAGGCCTCCAAGTCTATAATTACCCGTGTATGGAAATCAGCGGTCCTTATCTCCGACTCTATATTTCCTCTTAATAGGTCTATGTTTGTTCCTTTATGCATCTCAATATGTGTCACCAACGCCTCCAATTCCTCCTTCGTAAGAAATATATCTGTATCGAGGGTTCCGTATTCTTCATGCTTTACATATACTCTCGTATCAGGGCCATCGCAATACACTTCCTCTATTGAATTGGGGTACAGGAAGGGAGCTATTCTAGCCAGCCCCACAAGCTCCCAAAATACAAGTAAAGAAAGTTCAGAGAGCTCGTTATCGTTAAGCATTAAGTCTTCCCTTGCTGAGAGTTCGTGCTTTATCTCCTCTCTCAGTAATTCATATAAAATCTCGAAACTATAGTTACTCGATATTTGTTGAATCTCTTCGTCCCGAGGATATTTCCTTATTAGTTCCCTAATAATATTTAGGTAGGGCATGTATTTTGACTCCACTCTCGGCAGAAAACGAAGTTCTCCAGAAATCTTTAGAATATAATATTTATATGGCCCGTATCTGGAGGCACTGGTCTGGTTTATCTCGTCAAGTATAAGTTGTGTATATAGTGAATCGCCGGGCATTTCAATAAGATGGTTGCACTTTTTATTATAAGCATATATACTAAATCTGCAATACCGTGGTTGATGAAAAGGATCATTGAAAGTCTATTGATAAAAAACCTGGATATCATCGCCATTATAGGTTTATTCGCACTTTTTCTGGTTCTTTGGTCGAAAATAGTTGGGGGTGCATAGTGTGAAATCTGTGGAGTATTTGTTTTTAATGACAATTACCTTGGCCCTAGGCCTCCTAATACTAGGTGTATATGTAGGACTACCCATAACAAAGTACTTACTAAAAGGTACTTCCATTAAGCTTGTGGTAATCCATAGGGATGCCGCATCTATCATGGCCATTATGGTTGATGAGTCCTCCTATAAAGAGGTGTTACAGAGGTGTCTGAGTCTATTGAACACTTAATATCCACAGCAATGATCTTCTTCTTTATACTCTTATTCCTAATCCTAAGTATCCTTCTGCTATTCCTCATATTCGCCAAGAGTTGTTTACTATGAATAAATACATAGAAGTACTATTCTCTCTATTGATACTCATATCAACACTGGCTTTAGAATTTTCTATTCTCATGTCCCTTTCAAATGATGGTGATGCAATTAAGGTTGAGGAAGCGGATGTCTTGGATAAGTTTCTTCTTTATCAGTCTCAGTATATAGACGTAAATGTTAATGAGCCACTCTTGGTTTTGGAAAACAATTCCAACTTCCTAATCATATTGACATTCAATTCTACCCCCTTATCAAAGGAGGGTTATGTCTATCCAATTATTGTTGGTGGGAGGCAAGGTGTTTTAATATGTATAAGAAAAAGGGTTTAGCCCTAATGGTAACGACGTTGCTGATCGCCGTTATTACGGTAGCTTTAGCGTTATTGGCTTCAGTAAACTGTGCAGACCGAGTAGCTCAGGGTAACATGGATAATACCACTAAATCTCGAATACTAGCATTGGGTCAAATTATAATGAAGGCTTCGCGGGTGAACAATTCCAACCTAGGAAATTATTTAAGTATGCTCAATAGGTCTCTCAACGCCTACCACAACATTCAAATTAAGAGATATGGGATTGAGTGGTTTAATGGGAAAGAATATTTCTATATCATATTTAATGTTAATGGAACAAAATTGATCTATGTGTCGGAGGTGGGGGATGAGTAGTTATTTAGTAATCTGCGATACTGGCTGACCCGATTCTTGATAGTGTTCTGGCTAACTCCTGATACTTGGCTGAGCAAATCGATAGTGAGAACCCTTTTAAATCTCTTACCTGAATTACAGTCTAATCTTTCCTCAGCTAGATAGAGTAGAATTGTTGCTATCGTGCTGGGTCTCTTTCCAATAAAAATTCTTCTATACTTGGCGTATATCTCTACGGCTTTCTTCGTTACTTCCCGTATATAGTGGAGGTCCAATCGACCATCGTTATCCTGCATTTTTTCCACTCTCTTTACAATCAGGTTTAGGTAGGCAATAACATCGATATTAGGTTCCCGCCAGCCAATCGACCTTAGAATATTATGCTTCTTGTTGCCAATCCTACATCTACCACCCCTATATTTGCCTAAATACT
>JALTTZ010000037.1 GCA_027047855.1 Nitrososphaeria archaeon | reverse complement strand
TGATTAGGCAGGTAGATGGCTTCCTAGATAAATGTATATCTCACGAAGCAATTAGAGGAATAAGAGAGTTTTTCCTAGAAGACCTAAGTAGACGATACATTAGGTTGATAAGATGGAGGACTTGGCTGGAGGGAGACTCTCCAGATAAATTCTCTGTGTATTCAGTTTTATATTATGTCTTGTTTAGACTCCTTCTCCTTTTAAGCCCCTTCACACCTTTCTTGACAGAGAAGATATATCAGGATATGTTTAGAAAGGCCATACCAGATGCGTTTGAGAGTGTTCACATGTACAGCTTTCCGGAATACGATGCTTCTCTTATCGATAAGGATTTGGAAGCTAAGATGAAGTATATAGATAAGGTTCTTGAAGCTGGAGGTGCGGCAAGGATGGCTGCAAAAATCAAATTTAGAGTTCCTTTGAAGACGATATATATCTTAACTACTTCAAGTGATTTAGAGAATGCCATTAAAGTTTTTCAGGATGTTATTAAGAACCAGTTGAATGTCAAGAATGTAGCATTAGGTAAGGTTGATGACTTAAACAGATTTTTAGAGAAGTATGTAGAGCCTTTATTATCTAAATTAGGCCCCAAATATAAGGGTGAAGCCCCAAAGCTGGCTAAATATATTTCTGACCATTCTATAGAGCTGGCCAGAGAGCTTGACCTTAAGAAAAGTATAATCGTCTCAGTTGATGGAAATGAATATGTTATAGATAGCGAGATGGTTGAGTTGAAGAAGAGGCCTAAAGAGAACTTTGTCGTTAAAGAGTTTGAATATGGATATATAGTGTTAGATAAGACCATATCAGAAGATGAAGTCGCTGAAGGCTTGGCTAGAGATATCGTTAGAAGGATTCAATTTATGAGGAAGGAGCTTGATCTACATATTGATGCGTATATAAAAGCATATGTAAAGGTTCCAGATGAAAGGGCTTTTGAATATATCTTAAAGTTTAAAGACTATATTTCAAATGAGACTAGGGCTAAGGAACTTATAATTACATTGGAGGATTTCGATGTAGAAGGTCTCTATGTTAAGGAATGGGATATTTCAGGCGATAGATATTTAATAGGGATTTCTGAGGTGTAGCTTTGAAAATTAAATCAATTATTTAAAATCATCTACAACCATTTTCTATTGGAAATGCCGGTTAGATGTAGTAGATGTAAAGAAGATTATGGAGAAATTTATATCAGATATATGCGCCAATATCTATGTTTAAATTGCTTCAACAAATTTTTCGAGTCTAGGGTTAAAAAAACAGTTGAGAAATATCGGATGTTGGATAAAGGGTCTTATATTGGAATCGGTTTATCTGGAGGTAAGGATAGTGCAGCTTTATTAACCGTGTTGAAGAAGCTGTATCCTGAAAAGAGGTATATAGCGATTCATCTCCACCATGGTATTAACGAGTATAGTGAAGATAGTTATGAGAAGGCTAGGTTATTAGCTGAAGCGCTGGATGTAGAACTCCATGTATTTAAATATGAAGATGAGATAGGTATCACAATCCCTGATGTTAAAAGGACTAAATATGGACGTAAAATATGTAGTACATGTGGATTTATTAGGAGGTGGGCCCTGGCAAAGGCTGCACGTGAATTAGGAGTTGATATTCTGGCGACTGGCCACAACCTAGATGATACACTTGAAGTGATGTTGTCCAGCTTTATATCGGGGGACTATAGATCTATTTATAGATTGAAACCTGTTTTACCGCCTTTTCCTCCAAATAACTATTGGAAGGTTAAACCTTTGATAAACAGTCCAGAGTATGAGATACTGTTGTATGTTTCTTTTAATAGAATACCTGTTAAATCCCTTAACTGTCCCTTTGGAGATGATGCTAGGAGTATGCGTAGGAAGGATATATTAAAGTATTGGGAGGAGAAGGAACCTATGATTAAGTTTCAATTATTCAGTAGCTTTACCAAGAAACTTATACCGATTCTAGATAGAATATATGAGGATGGAGATTTAGAATATAAAATATGTAAAATATGTGGAGGCCCCTCATCATCTGATATCTGCTCTACATGTAGAAGGATCAACTATATAAAAAATAAGATAGGGTTAAAAGTCTAATCTATATCGAAGAACTCTATTGTCTGCCTTTTTTCTGGAAGTGTTATAAGCCCTTCCTTATATTCTCTATAGACCTTATTTATCGCCCTCTCTAGATTTTCAAGGCCTTCCATTAGAATTTCTAAAGGCATGTTTAAAGGAGGGTATATCCTTATATGGGGTTCGTCATCCCAAATAACCCATACCCCATGTTTCTTGGCTTCTATGAAAATTCTTTTTGCTAATTCTATGTCAGCTTCATCACCGTATGGAGTCTGGATAGAGGTAGCTAAGAAATATCCTATACCTCTACTGTCAACAATGAAATCGTATTTATCCATCCATTCTTTCATGTATTTTAAGGCTTCCTCTCCATTTTTGGCAGCATTTTCTAGGAGGTTGTCTCGATAAATGATATCTATTGTTTTCAATGCTGCGGCACATCCTGCAGGGCTCCCTGCAAATGTGCTTCCTGAATATGCCCTCTCTTTACCAGCTACTTCATCACTCATGATGACGGCACCAATAGGTATCAAGCCGCCGGTTAATCCCTTGGCCGTAACCAATATATCAGGATCCATGTTATAATGTTCTATAGCCCAGAATTTCCCTGTTCTCCCAAACCCGGTTAAGACTTCATCAGCTATTATAAACCATCCATATTTTCTAGCCATCTCCTCCAATTTCTTGGCGAAAAATTTGGGTGGTATATAATTCCCACCTTCTGCCATCATAGGCTCATAAAGTATGGCTGCTATTCTATCTGGATCGGTGTGATACTCCAAGATTAAATCGTCTAGATACCATAGAATCAGCTTTGCAAATTCCTCCTGGTTCATTCCAGGCGGAAGCTTATAACTCCTCGGATATGGAATAAATATTACGCCTCCACCATCTATAGCCTCGAAATATTTCTTTCTGGATGCTTCATGAGAGCCAATTATCCTGGCTCCTATACTGTCGCCGTGATATGATCCATAGAAGCTTATTATTAAAGGTCTCTTTTTAGATGTCAATGCATATGATACAGCGGCTTCGGCGGCTTCCGTTCCAGATACTTCCATAGAAACTCTCGTAAGTTTTTCTGGTGTAATTTCAACCAGTTTTTCAGCCAATTCAATTGCCAGTGGATGATGATATAAAAATCCATACTTCTTCAAAGCATTTATTGTTTCATCCAATACTTCAGGATGGATGTTCCCCACGTTATTTGAAGCCCATCCACTTGTAAAGTCAATATACTTATTTCCATCTACATCATATACGTGATATAGATCTGCACCTCCGGTTATGAAGGAGGCCATAGTCTCTAAATGCTCGATATACTTGGGATTTAAACCACCTGGTGTTATCTTCTTTAATCTTTCATGATATTCACGGGATTTTGGTCCCGGTATGTCAAGGGGTATATTCAAACACCTCCAATATTCAAATAAAATGTCTCTATCAATAGGTATAGTGTGGTGGAATACATCTTAATAATCCCCTATATATATTGGATGCTTAAGTTCTACTCAAAATTTTGAAATGAGATTTTTAAACTGTTCCATGATTTTTGATATGTGGAAATGAAGGGGGAATTAAAGATAGTTATTCTCGCAGCACTTCTATGGATTGCTTCGTCACAGAATGTGGGGGTAATAAGTTTTAGTTTGACCCCAATAAAAACGTATTTTCAGCTTGGGGAGGAAGCTAAACTAATATTGACATTCCTCGCTTCAGCGACAAACATTGGTATGCTACTAGGCGCCCTCTTGTCAGGACCTGTGGCCGACAGAATAGGTAGGAAAAATGTAATTACATTGTTCACCTCTTTACATGCACTGTCCACCCTTGTTAGTGGATTATCTCCCGATCCAGTTATATTAACCTTCTTCAGATTCTTGATTGGTGTTGGAGTCGGAGGTGCTCTACCTATTATCGCTTCTCACGTAGCAGAGTTTAGCAGCGTCCGACATAGAGGGAGGAACATAAGTTTTGTTGAAACTTTTTGGGCTGTGGGATGGCTGGCTGCTGTACTCTTATCATATATAACATTTTTCGACCCAGCAAATTGGAGACTCTATATGATCCTAGCCGGCCTGTTATCCACCGCGTTGGTTACGATATCCATAGTTTATCTACCTGAGTCTGCTAGATACCTGCTTTCTACTGGTAAGAAAGATGAAGCATTTAGAATTAGGGATGACTACAATATTGAGACCCCCTTGATAGCCAGTAAAGAATTTAGCATTCTAGAGTCAATTAAATTGCTGTTAAGTAGAGAATATCGTAAATCCACCATTTCGCTGTGGATAACATGGTTCTGTATTACAATGGGTTACTATGGAATTTTTATATGGCTTCCAAGTTTAATCGTTACAGGCAGTCCAGAGATATCTGGGTATATGTCGGAGCATAGATTCATTTATTTGGTTGTAATTACATTGGCCCAGATACCCGGATATTTAAGTGCTGTATTGCTTGTGGATAAAATAGGTAGAAGAAAGGTTTTATCTACGTATCTGTTTATGACAGCCATATCAAGTTTCCTATTTGCAAACTCTACCAGCGTTATACAGCTTTATATTTCGGGTATTATCCTCAGCTTCTTTGATTTAGGTGCCTGGGCAGCCCTATATACATATACCCCTGAACAGTATCCCACACATATACGTGGTACAGGAAGTAGTTGGGCTGGTTCCATGGGAAGGATAGGGGGTATTTTAGGTGCTATGATAGTCCCGTGGCTAGGCGGTCCAGGAAACTGGTTCACAATATTTATCGTGTTTAGCATGATACATGTAATCGGTTCCATGGCAGTTTTGTTAGGTAAGGAGTACGCTAAAAAAGAGATGCCTGAGATACTGGAGGCAACAGCTACGGTTTAACAATTATATCTATATAAGGATTATATTATATATGTCT
>JALTTZ010000036.1 GCA_027047855.1 Nitrososphaeria archaeon | reverse complement strand
ATATAAAGAATTTACCTTTATTATTTAATTGTATGACATTGGAGAAGAAGGTTCCAGTATATTGCAATCAGTGTGTGGCTGGGCCGGATCTGCTTCATGTTATCGTTCGGGATAACGTTGCTGTACGTATCGAACCTAATGCTGATGCACAAGACATACATCCAGTTAAAGGTAGGGTGTGTGTAAAGGCGTATGGCCTGATTCATAAGTTATATAACCCCCATCGTGTCAAGTCTCCGATGGTGAGGGGTAACCCTAAAAAAGGTAAAGATGTTGATCCTAAGTGGGTTGAAATATCTTGGGATGAGGCCTTGGATCTTTTGGCTGAGAAGTTACTTGAGATAAGGGAGAAAGGGTTTGTGGATGATGCTGGTTTCCCTCGGTTCGCTGTTACCTTGGGTTCTGGTGGTATAGCCGCTTCTTATATGGGTACGTTTCCAGCGTTTTTGGCTGCTTGGGGTGGCCCAATAGATTTTACTATCGGTAGTGGAGAAGGTACTAAATGTTATCATACTGAGCATCTATTTGGTGAGTTGTGGCATAGGGCTTTTCTTGTGGTTCCAGATACTCCGCGTACCAAATTGGTTTTAAGTTTTGGTCATAATACTAATGCTGCAGGCGGGGTTGCAGGTGTATATCGGCATGCCATGGCTAGGGCTAGAGGGTATAAAAGAATTCAGTTTGAGCCTCATCTCTCGGTGACGGCTGCAAGTTCCGATGAGTGGATACCCATTAGGCCCAAGTCGGATGCCGCCTTCCTCTATGCAATGATACATGTCATATTTTATGAGATGAATTGGCGAGATCTTCTAGATATAGACTTCATTAAAAATATGACTAATAGCCCTTACTTGGTAGGTCCCAGGGGATATTTCCTCAGGGATCCTGAAACTAAGAAGCCTCTTATTTTTGATTTGGCGGATGGTCGCGCCAAGACATTTGATGACAAGACACTTAAGGACCCGGCTATAGAAGGTGAGTATGAGGTATCTGGTATTGAGATAGGGCCCGATGATGAAATATATGAGTATGATTCTGTGAGGGCTAAGCCCAGTTTCCAACTTCTCATCGAGCATATGAAGGATTATACACCGGAATGGGCGGCTAAGATATGTGATGTAGCGCCCGATACAATAAGACGCATCACTCGAGAGTTTATTGAGAGTGCTAATGTGGGGGCGACTATCAAAATTGATGGATATGAGATGCCTTATAGGCCTGTAGCCATTATTCTGGGTAAGAGCGTTAATAATGGTTGGGGAAGTTATCAGGCCTGTTGGGCTCGTACTGTCTTGGCTATTCTTGTGGGTGCGCTTGAGGTCCCGGGTGGTTTAATTGGTACTTGTGTGAGGCTGAATAAGCCGCATCATGATAGGTGGGGTAGTGTCTGGCCTGGACCTGATGGCTTTATGTACCAGAACCTCAATCCTACGAAGAAAGGTAGTTGGCCAGCTCCTCCAAAGTCTCGTGGGTACTATACCGATCTGGTTCCTTTAGTGGGTAATACTGGGTGGTCGCCATTCTTGGGTCCAACTCCACTTACTTGGATGTTTTTCAGTGAACCGCCTAATAGTTGTGAGAGGAATACTTATCCGGATGTCTGGCTTGTTTATAGGGCAAATCCAGTTACTTCGATGTGGAATTCGAGGTATATCGAGAATACCATAAAGAATTTTCCCTTCATCGCTACATTTGTGTATACGCATAATGAGACGAGTTGGTATTCTGACCTCATCTTACCTGAGGCAACTGATTTGGAGAGTTTTCAGTTATGGAGAATTGGCAGTCAGAATTATGTTGAGCAGTTTTGGGAGTATTTTGGTTTCGCCGTTAGGCAGCCGGTAGTTGATCCTCCCTTTAATACGATGGATATGACTGATATAGCGACTGAATTAGCCGATAGGTTAGGTATTTTAAGTGAGTATAATCAGGCAATTAATAATGGAGTTATATTGGGCATCAAGCTGAAGGGGCCTGGATATGATTATAGGTTGCAGCCTAATAGGAAGTATTCTTCTTATGAAATTTGGGATAGGCTTTGTAAAGCTGCCACCCGCATGTTGTCTGGGGGTAAGGAAGAGCATGGCCTGGACTGGTTTAGGAAGCATGGGTTCTATGTTATAAAGTATCCATATATCCGGCATTATCTCCATCCCATTATGAGAATGTATGGGTTGAGGTATGAGTTGCCTTATCAGGAACGTTTAAAGAGGATTGGTGAGGAGTTAAAGAGAAGGTTGCATGAGAGAGGGATTCATTGGTGGGACAAACAGTTGGAAGAGTATGAGGCACTCCCCACCTGCTATGATTTTACCAAGATATGGGATGAGGTCTATGGTGATGGGAAGTACAACTTATGGCTAGTCACTTCTAGGAGTTTCCAGCATTCGTGGAGTAGTAATGTGGGTATTCCCCTTATGTATGAGGTAGCGAGGAATGTGACTGGTTTTAAGGGTATTTCGATTAATAGAAAAACCGCTGAGAAACTCGGTATTAAGGACGGGGACACGATTGTTGTTGAGTCTCCCTTTGGCAAAATGAAGGGGCGTGCTATTGTGAGGGAGGGTGTGAGACCCGACACTGTGGTTGTTATCGGTCAGTTTGGGCAATGGAAGACGCCTTTCGCGAAGGATTTGGATATCCCTAATTTGAATATGGTTGCTGGTTTGGATCTAAGGCTAATCGATATGATTGGTAGTGGTGCTGACCTAGTTAAGGTAAGGGTATATAAGGAACGTTAACGAACCCGATAGCTTTCATCATATATACTTTCTCTACTCCACATGTCGACTAATGGTCTGTAGACACCCACATTTAAAATAGTGTACTTTAATGTAAGGTCGCCGATTAATTCTAGTAGGGCGACCAACCCAATAACCTCGATCGGTATATGGATATAATATCTCCCAAGTATATTTGTTAGTATGGGTAGTGCTATAGCTGTTATTAAGGAAAACCAGAATAATGCTGAGTATTTTCCCTTTACTAAGTGATAGACTGAGTATTTAGAGGTTGTGTCTCCATAATTGACCGAGTATAGATATGTTGCTATCGTGAATGCGCCCAAGAGAAGTATGGTGAGTTCATATTCCTCAAATACTTCTATGAATTCTGCTATGCCAATGAAATAGGCTGCGTAGAATATTAGGACCCCTAATCCGCTTATGAATGCTGCGACCGGGAACAATATTGCAAGGAGGCTGTTATTCCATATAGCTATGCCTTTGGATGCCACTAATAGGAATCCATCATACATTATTAGGAAAAATGCTAGGGGAATGGATGCCCAAAGACCCACTTGCCATATGAGTGTTCCTCTCAGCCATGTGAATATGCCCATATACGGTGCTATGTATATTCCCGCTGTCGGCATGAAGAAAGTTAGCCCCCATATTCCTCTACTAATCCATGAGGAGTTTGGGCGTGAGAATGCTTTTAAGAACCTCTCGGGCCTTCCTAAAAACATTATATGGAAAACGGGTTTCCCGATGGCGAGTAGTAAGAATCCTAATATAGCGCCTATTATGAATTCTTGATTCGAGGTTGTGATGGCTAAATATATCGATATTAAATATGCACCTCCACCCATGGCACCTGTATACATAGCTAAAAGTAGGAGTATCCCCCTGTTTTTCCCCCATTGAGTCTGAAATTTATATCCCACTGCCAAATTACCTCCCCCTCACGGCGGTAAGTAATATACTGAGGGGCCTGTGCCTAATTCGGGATGGATCCGATATCCTTTGCGCTCCCGTATCAATCTACTAACTTCGCTTTTGGGGTCATCGAGATCTCCGAATATTCTCGCCTCACATATACAAGAAATCACACAGAGTGGGGTTGCATCTGGATCAACTCCGGGCTTAAGACCTTTCTTTAATCCCTCATCTATTCTTTCTACGCAGAAGGTGCATTTCATCACCGTTCCGACTTGATACTTCTGGTACCCAACTTTTTCATACTCCATCATACCGCCATCATAAAAATACATTCTTTCTCTGTCATAGAATGCCCTAGCGTCATACGGGCATGCCATCATACAGTATCTACATCCAATACATTTGTCATAGTCTACAAGTACTATACCGTCTTCTCGCTTATATGTGGCTCCTGTTGGGCAAACCTCTTCACAAGCAGGATTTTCACAGTGGAAGCAGAGAAAGGGTAAATACCTTCTAGTTACATTTGGGTATTCTCCAACCTCGTAATCAAAGACTTTTGTGAAGTAGATTCCGGGTGGAACCGCGTTTCCAAGTTTACATGCGGCTACACAGGTCATGCATCCAGAGCATTTTCTGAGATCTATTACCATACCCCAGCGAACCATCTTAAATAAAATATATCGAGTGTCTTGGTTTAATGAATCGTATATAGTTCTAAATATGCTTTGGCGTTAGGTATAGACCAAATATATATAAGGAGGTAAACATTTGTAGAAACTATTCTTTACCCAGAAAATAGAGTGTTTAAACCTCTAACACAAAAATTTTTAATTATGTATAATTATTATCGTTGAGTATCCATAGGAATTACGTGTTTCATGTCTCTGGTGGAAATCTGTTGATGTATGTTGCCATGTATCCTAATACAGATACCCTAACCAGAATCGGAAGCACGACTTCCTTTACATACTTGGGAATCTCTCCATGTTCTATCTGACTTTCCTTGACCAGTTTCTTTTTAATCATTTCCACAAGGTCTATATAGCTGTAGCCTTTCATCAAGTTTGATATTATGTATTCTTTCCAATCTTGTATGGCATTTATATTTTCTACCATAAATGAATTTATATCTTCCTCCACCTGTCCAAAATGGGGGATGAATAATCTTTCAGCACCTAAACTCCTCAGCCTTTTTATAGAGTCTACCACTGTTTTTACTGGATATAGGGGCGGACTCGCCGGGGGTATCAATGCATTAAAGCCTGGATACTTGTTGCATACAGCATCTCCAGTAAAGAGTGTCTTAGTCGTTTCCTCGAAAATGGAAATATGGTCACGAGTATGTCCCGGAGTCTCTATAATCCTAAGTCGAAGGTCGTCCAACTCAAGAACATCACCATCTTCCACTAACACCATCCTGTCTCTAGGTATTGAGGCTACATGACCGAAGTCCACTTGAAGGTCTTCCCCGAATATCATCTTTGCACCGTAATACATCCTTAATGGCCTGACGATATTTATTATGCCGGGTTCGGTTAAGACCACCTTAGCCTTGGGGTTCTCCTTAAGTATCAGACCGGCTCCTCCCATATGGTCCAAATGAGTGTGGGTAAGAATAATGTATTTAAGATTTGATAAATCTAGTCCTGCATTTTTAATATCGTTAATGATCTTTTGGGTAGTTGCGCCGTAACCTGTGTCTATCAACGCAAAGTTTTTTTCTCCTTTTATTAGATAGGAGGCTATTGCTTCCTTATATCCACCCCAGTTTGTATCAATAACATATATATGCTCATCTATCCACATAAATTCCCCCACTCTATGATATACACTAAAAATTAATTAGTTTAGGTTCTATAATATTTATAGATTAGACTTAATTTATAAAAATTAGACTCGAGGTTTATAAAATGTATAGATTCAGGTTCCATGGAAGAGGGGGCCAAGGTATTAAAACTGCGAGTAGAATTTTTGGAACGGCTGCATTTCTGGAGGGTTTCTATGCCCAAGATTTTCCGATGTATGGCCCAGAGAGGCGTGGTGCCCCTGTGGCCGCATATGTACGTGTATCGAGGGAACCAATAGTTAACAGAGGTTATATTACTCATCCTGACGTAGTGTTGGTGGGTGATGAGACCCTCTTGTTTGACCCAGTGGCAGATCCCCTGAGGGGCTTCAGTGGCGGTGTTCTATTCGTCAATACGATGACTTCTCCGCAAATCGATATTAGCGGGGAGCTGGTGACATTGGACGTAACGGGGTTGGCCTTGGAGTATATTGGGAGGACGAGTGCGATTAGCGCTGGGGTCGGCGCTATTGCGTGTAAAATAGCAGGTTTTAGTAAGGGTACTACTATGGAGGCAGTGGAGAGAGAGTTGGAGGAGCTCGGTCTCTCGGAAGAGCTCATAGATAAGAACCTTAGGTTGGCCGAGGAATCGTATAGGAATGTGCCTTCATTCGATCTAGATTCACTGCCCTCCGTTAGAGAATCGGATTATATCGACACTAATGTTGTCCATGTTAAGCTCGATGAGGGGTATGTAGGTGTGGCTACTATAGCCAAACTAGGGAATACTGCTGTTCGTAGAACTGGTAGTTGGAGGATACTGAAGCCTGTGGTTGACTTAAATAAATGTACAGGTTGTAAGATTTGTTTTGCGTACTGTCCTGACGTAAGTATATACTTAGGGGAGGATGATAAGGCATACATAGATTATGACCATTGTAAGGGCTGTCTAATATGTTCATCTGTTTGTCCCTTCAAGGCTATAACTATGGTTAGGGAGGTGAAGACATTATGAAGTCGAGAAAAGGTATGATGCTTACGGGTAATGCGACTGCAGCTTGGGGTGCCAGGGTATGTGATGTCGATTATATTGCTGCATATCCTATTACTCCTCAGAGTGAGATAGTTGAGTTGCTCTCTAAATGGGTTACATCTGGTGAAATGAAGGCCAAATTTGTCGAGTATGAGTCTGAGCACTCGATGTTGGCTGGTGCAGGTGCAGCCTCACTTGCGGGGGCAAGGGCATTCACCGCGACTTCAAGCCAAGGTTTGGCGTATGCCTTTGAAAACCTGTTCGCGGTTAGCGGATGGAGAGCCCCGATGGTAATGGTTAATGTGTCTAGAGGAATTGGCATGCCCATGACTTTACAAGTGGATAATACGGATGTTTTCTCCGCTAGGGACACTGGCTGGATTCAGCTGCATGCCGAGACTTGCCAAGAGATATTAGATTTTATTATTCTCGCTTATCGATTGGGTGAGGATAGAAGGGTTCTGCTGCCAGTTATCGTGAATATGGATGGTTTCTTTCTCTCTTTCACTAGAGAACCGGTTTATATTCCGAGTATGGAGGAGGTTTCTGAGTTTCTGCCTCCTTATGAGCCTCCCCATGGTATCGCCTTTTCATCAGAGGAGCTTGCTTATGCCCCCACGATCATCTTAGGTCATTCATATTCATACTTTAAGTATCAGATGCATCTATCTGCCTTGAAGGCTAAGGAGGTCTTCTATGAGATTGCTAGGGAGTTTGGCGATCTCTTCGGTAGATATTATGGGCCGATAGAAAAGTATATGATGGATGATGCCGATTATGCTATTGTATCTATGAATTCATTCACCTCTATAATTAAAGGTGCGGTGCATAGGCTTAGGGAGGAAGGGTATAAAGTTGGGGTCTTAAAGATTAATATGTTTAGACCGTTCCCCAATGAGGAGGTTGCCGAGGCGTTGAAGGGTGTAAAGGGTGTGGCCGTTTTCGACCTGAATCTATCCCCGGGAGCTGGTGGAATTATTTATCCCGAGCTCCTTAGGGCATTGTATCATGTAGATGAGAGGCCTAAGGTCGTGCTTGATTTTGTGGGTGGTCTTGGAGGTAAGGAGCTAACATATGGTGAGATTAGGTTTATGGTGCGTAAGGTGGCTGAGGCCCTTAGGGATGGTGGTGTTTCCCCGTATGCCACATTATTGTTTACGGAGGAGGACACCAGGAAGATGATTGCGGATATGGAAATAGCTGGTAAGAAGTGGGGTGGTTTCAGGTGAGTAAATTCAGAAGTGTAAAGGATATACCTGATGATGAGTATGTGGCTCCCGGCTCTTCCTTATGTGCTGGTTGTGGCTCGGAGATCATTGCAAGACATATGCTAAAGGTTCTTGGTAAAGACACAATCTTCGTCAATGTTCCGGGATGTTATGCCATCTCCACACTCTTCCCCTTCACTGCCGTCAAGGTGCCTTTCGTCTTCGCCGTGTTTGGGTCTGGTGCAGCGGTCGCCCAAGGCATTAAAGACGGATTAGATATCCTTAAAGAGAAGCGGGGGATTAATAATGAGAGGGTGAATTATAAGGTTGTCGTTTATGTGGGGGATGGGGCTGCATATGATATTGGTTTTCAATCTACATCAGCGGCTATTCATAGGAATCTGGACTTCTATTTCGTATGTTATGATAATGAGGCATATGGGAATACTGGGTTCCAGTTGTCTGGGGCTACTCCCTATGCTTCACGAACATCTACCTCAGAGCCATTAGGCGGATCGGTCGGTAATGTTTATCGCAAGAAAGATATTTTTGAGATTTGGAGAGCTCATAGGGCGCCTTATATAGCAACAATATCTGTATCACATATTACGGATATGCTGAACAAGTTTGAGAAGGCAAAGCAGTTTAAGGGACCCAAGCTATTTGTTGCATTAAGTATATGTCCTACTGGATGGGGTGCCTCGGAGGAGGAGACAGTGAGGATAGCTAGGTTGGCTGTGGAGACAGGTATGTGGCCTTTGAAGGAGGCTGTTTATGGCGAGGTTAAACACACGTTTATACCTCGTAGGTTGAAGCCTGTTGAGGAGTATCTAAAGACCCAGCGTAGATTCAGGCATTTATTCCATCCTGTTCGCAGGGAGGAGGATATCAAGAAAATTCAGGAGGAGGTGGAGAGCTACTGGAAGAGGGTCTGGGAAACTGAGTTATCGAAATGAGGGATTCAACGTTACTAGTACTCTAGATCAACTTCTCTCTTCTCCACTCCAGTGGGCTTCAGTATTTTTAGTGTTATTTTTCCTTTGTCTATTGATTCTTCAATTACTCTCCTAAGGTCTTTGGCAGTCCTTAACTCTTTTCCATCTGCTTCGAGTATTATATCCCCCTCTCTAATTCCTGTATAATATGCTGGTGAACCGAATTGTACACGCACCACCATAAGACCTTTGTCTACTGGGAGGCCGTACATCGTCCTTAGTTGGGGAGTTACGGCTATTATATATACTCCTATTCGTGGATGTATTGGTCGGCCATATTTCGCTATCATATACAAGAATCTTTTTACTGAGTTTATGGGTATTGCGAAGCTGATGCCCTGCGCGTATGGAATCATTGCTGTAGTAACCCCCATTACCTCTCCTTCTAAATTTATTAGGGGTCCGCCACTATTTCCCGGATTAATTGCTGCGTCCGTCTGGATTAAATCTTCTAGGATTATTCCTTCTCCCTCTATATTTCTTCCCGTTGCACTAACTACACCCATGGTTACATTTGGTCCGGGTAGGCCTAATGGGCTCCCAATTGCCAGTACTATCTCTCCTATCCTTATCTTATCCGAGTCTCCCAGCCTCAGTGGGATAGTTTTTGTATCGATTTTTAGTAGGGCGAGGTCTTTCAAGGGGTCTGTGCTGACTATCTTGGCTACGAACTTATCCCCATTCGGCATTATTACATTTACCTTGGATAATCCACGCACAACATGGTTGTTTGTAATAATGTATCCATCGCTATTTATAATGAAGCCTGACCCCACTCCTTTTATAGGAGTAGCTCTATAGAAACTGTCGACACTTATTCTTGTTGTTACTATACTGACTACACCGTCTTTAATCCGCTCCACGAGATTCACGATCTCATTTGAGAAATCAGATAATTTCAATTCCTAACACCTACTTATGGGGGTCATCATTGGAGTCACTCTTCATCCCTTTTATCTGAACTTAAAGGACTAATCATCCCCCAAAAAAATGGATATCTATATTGGTTGCAAATAAAGTTCAATGCAAATACTTATGTGTAATTATTTAGTGAGTACTCTATCCCAATCTAATTCTTTCTCCCATTTCAACCCGAGTTTAGAAAGTGTTTCTTTCTTTGGCACCCCGTTTTCATCCCATCCATGTCTTTCATAATATCTTGTTAGGAGCTCGTTATACTTCTCTATATCGAGTTTCGTTCCTCTCTCTACGGTTACATTCTCTGCATCTGTTCCTTCTCTGAACATCCTTTCTGGAGGATAGTCGTTTTTTCTGGTGAATCCCTCCCTCACATTGAACATTCTTTCCAGAGTATATATTCTCTCCCCTATAGTGAACAATTCGTCAACAGTGAAATCTAATCCCGTGGCAAGTTTGATGAGCTTACTCCATTCCTCGAAGGTGGGTGCATTCACTGATATAAATCTTGTCTGGAATTTACATAAACCGAGTGAGTCTACAACAGCATACTCTAATTCATGCCAATGAATCATAATGTGTTTACCTTCATATGAACGGAAGTCGTTGCTTATCTCGCCACCGTATAATTCTCTTAACAGTTCTTTTGGTAGCCCGTATAAGTCTAAGGCCGGTCTGCTTCTTAGGTGATCTGCGCCTCTTGTAGAAACCGACATACCTAGAGAAAAGCTTGGAACGGCTCTATCGTCACTTAATATCCAAGATTGTCCCTTTGTCTGGACGGCATAATAAATTGTTCGTTCTCCGAGTTTCTTACTTGCTCTTGATATTCCTTCCGCAAGTATATCTCCTATTCCTATGCGGAAGGTTATCCTATTTATCATTTCGTATAAGAATTCTTCATTGCCCCACTCGGGCTTTAATCCATCAAGGGTACTTTCATCTATGAGGCCATTCTCATATAATTCGGTTATCCAAGCTATTATGCTTCCCACTTCCATTGAATCTAATCCGTATTTGTTTGTTAAGTAAAGTGCTTGGAGAACTACTTCCAAGTTATTGTTTGCTATTGTGAATCCGAATGCTCCAATATGCCCGTAGTCAGGTCCTTCTCCATCATGGGGATATTTTCCGTCGTTGAGTCTATACCTTTTTCGGCATCTAATTATGCATCCGTAGCAACCGGATTGTCCATATTCATATTTCTCCATATTGTCTGGATGGAGGGTCTCGAAACCCTCCATATAGTTGGTTTTCATATTCTTGAATCTTAATAATCCCATGGGATACGTTCTTATCATCATTATGGGGGTTCCATATTTATTTAATGCTTTTCCCCATTTAGTTTTAGCTATCCTATCGTTTAATTCTCTACAATACTTGTACATCTCTTTGTTGTTCTCCCATGTGAGTGGTTCTCCGCCTCTAACTACTATGGCTTTTATCATTTTGCTGCCCATTACGCAGCCCATGCCGGTTCTGGCTGCCGTGCCCTTTACTCTGGATCTCAGGCTGGCGAATCTCACTAATTTCTCTCCTGCAGGGCCTATGACCAGAGACTCAATATCTTTCCCATATTTATCTTCGAGGGCGTTGAATGTCTCATATACGTCTAACCCCCAGAAATCTGTTGCGTCCTCTATGGTAATCTTCCCATCATCGATGAGGATTATGCTTGGCTTTACTGCTCTACCTTTTATTATTAGGTGATCTATTCCGTTTCTTCTCATTTTTACGGCGAAATGCTCGCCTATATTGCTATCTCCTAGAGCATTTGTCAAAGGAGATTTCGCCATTATGCTGAATCTGCCTGAACCCAAGCACGGTACTCCAGCCAATAATCCGGCGCCTACGACTAGTATATTCTCTGGTGATATTGGATCAACATTCTTCTCCAGGAGGTTATAAAGGAAGTAGATATTCAATCCACGGCCGCCCAAGAACCGTTTCCTAAGTTCCCTGCTGATCTCCTGTGTAACTATCTTATTTTTATTTAAATCTATATATGCCGCTTTGTTTTCTAGGGGTAATCTCATGTTCTCATTTAATTAATTATATATTTTGGATTTAATTAATATAAATAAATAATTATCTCTATTCTAACCTAATTCATATATACTATCTTCCTTTTTACTCCAGTTTTGCTCCGCAGTGTAGACAGTATTTCGAGTTCATAGGTAAATACTTGGCTCCGCAGTTCTTGCAGGCCTTTAGGTATGGTCCATGTGGATATCTGGGATCCACCCCTTTCGCGATGTCGTCTCTTATTTCTTTCATTCTTCTTGGTCGTTTCTCTTTGAACGCCCACATTCCTTCCGATGGTTCGATGGAGCCTAGGTTTAGGGAGAACCATGCTCTCGCCTGTTCCCATGTCAGTGTCCATACTAGGTCTCTCCACCAGTTTAAGTGTACCTTATAGTACCATATGCTCGAGTGGGATAGGTCCATCATCCTATCTATATATTCTTTAACCTTATCATCGAGTTCTTCTTTCGATACTACTTCGTTGACTATTCCCCACTCCTTAGCAGTCTTGGCATCTATCTCGGAGCTTAGCATAACTAGTTCAGCCGCCCTCTTTATTCCGGAGTGAAGAGGGAGCCATTGAGATAACCCTCCTACGGATGTCATTCCTACCCTTGGCCCTGGCGATATGAATTTAGCGTAGTCTACTGCTATGGCAAGATCTGAGGCACAAACGAATTCTAAACCGCCTCCAGCGACAGCTCCATTTATCCTAGCTATAACTGGTTTGCCCACGTGGAGTATCATCTCCATGAATCTCCCATAATACATACCCCACTTCCAGAAGTCAGCTGATTTTACAGTGTATTGCTCACTATATTCATGTACGTTTCCTCCTGTGCAGAAGAATCTGTCTCCCTCTCCAGTAAGAACGATGAATTGTATGCTATCATCATTCATCGCTCTCTCAAATGCATCAATCATCTCCTTTAATGTTTCTAGGGTGTAGGAGTTTCCTTCGTGTGGTCGGTTGAATGAAATATATGCCGTTTTGTCGTACCAATCGTCTCTATATATTATATCTTTATACATGTTGCCACCCAATTTAAATACAGTTTAGAATATTTATTGTCCTTCCGATTTAAATAATATTTATAAATATTATTCTAGTTTTGGGGATAAGGTTCAAT